>NZ_LWFE01000001.1:0-14901 GCF_001635675.1 Oleiphilus sp. HI0061
AAGTTGACCATGAAACGAATGAACTCAAGGCTATCAATCACTTTAAGAATGAAATATGTGAGATTCATCCAAAAGAGCTAGTCGTCTCTTCTCTTTCTGATTCCGGTACCGGTACCGTTGAGACCTTTTCGGTTAGGCATGCGGAGTCGGTTTATGTTGTGACCGCAGTCGATGAGGAAGACGGTTCAGCGTGTGAAAACATGGATGCAAGTCGAACATATTATGAACTACCCTTAAACTATCAGTTCGATGCTTCGTTTACAGACCCCTCTCTTACTGATGAGTTGCTTATTGTTGATGAAGCTCAGGCTAAAGCAAAGTTAGTGTTTGGCTGGATTGATAACCCGGATAATGCAGGGGAATATATTTTAAATTATGGTTACCTTGGTTATAGCTTTGCGCTGAGGAAGTTAGAGTTTTTTGACCAGGACAGGAATTCTGTATGGTCGCAAACCAGAGAGCTTGCTTCCTACCCATCAATTGACGCGAATGGGTTTACGTCTCCATTTTATCTCTTTGATGTACGTACCTTGGATAATTATCAATACCTGGTCCAAATGAATCAGGATATTTTTGTTGTCGATGCAAGCACAGAGTTTTTTGCAAAGACTCAGAGTGATGTCGGCACAATATTGACCGATCGGATAATAAATATCGGCAGCTATGCTCCTTATATCGCGGGGGGTGTCGAGCCAGGGATTTATGAAGTAGAAGCGTATCATGATGATGATGACTTAGTGATCATTGATGAAGGGAAGATTTTTACCTACCCATTTTTACAAAACCAATTTACGCCTGATAGCGTCAGTCATGACTACCTTGTTGAGACAAATGACGGATTTATCTATCAGGAACAAGCACACAGACGCAAGAAAACGTTTTCACAATTCGACTATCAGCGCTGTGACGAAGAGGATGATGCTTGTAATGCCGCTCATGATGTCACGGCTTCTTCCTGGCAGTTTATAACGGATTGTGATGCCGATCTCGGCTGTCAGTTGGAGCAGGATGTTGCAGACTTGTGTGAGACTCAAGAAGAACATGATGTGAGCCAGTCTGGCAGAAATATTTGTTCTGCCGAGTTTTTTGAGCACTTGGGGGAGTTGAATAATACAGAGAACGATGCCCAGTTCGTTGGTTATATGCAGTACTTGGCAGATTCCTTGAATAAGTATGAAGTGAGTATTTTTGAAGACAGCTTGTTGTTATCTGCATCAATGCTCGAAAAAGATCTGATTGTTCGTTATTTTTATAAGCAGTCTTTGTCAGCGCCAAAATCAGTACGTGAGCATGTTATGTTTGGTGCTGAATCAGATCTATATGCTCTGGAGCACTTTGTTGAAAATAACAACGTATATATCAGTGCTTTGATTCCAGGAGCGGTGAGAAGTAATGAGTGTTATAAAAACTACCTTCGTGTTGAGTGTGACCTGGGTTCCCAAGAAGGTGGTGGGAGTGACCGATGTACGGGGGCTGATCTGGCAGAGGGTACGTGTTTCTCTTCTTTTACCGAATTTGAATCTACAGCACTGTTTTGCACTCCTAATCAGGTATTAACTAGAGTATGTGCTGATGCTAGTCTTGACTCAGGCTCAATTCGTACTGAGGCAAGCGATGAAGATGGTAAATGGGTGCGAATGCTTGACCTGAGTGGTGACGAGGCTGATAGGCAGACAGTATATCTATTGACGTCCTCGCATCAGGAAGCGCTTGATGAACAGGTTCTTGATGAAGGACGCTTGCTGACACCTACCTTGTATGAAATTGACGATAATGATGGCTCTCTTGGCTCAGAGCTTGGCGTATTGAATGATGTTGTTGAGACGGTTATTGGCGGAGTGCTTTATCAGAAAGCGAGTGGCGCTGAACCGTTGTTTGAGGGCTTGCTGGATGTCCTTTCTTATGACGTGTCTGTCTCGGAGGAAGAGGGTGCTTCAGGTCAGGAATTACTTAGTCGTCATTCCAAGTATGCTATTGTTAATACCTTGAGTGATGATAATAGTGCTGTTTCGGTACGTCAGACTCCAAGGTTGGCGGAAACAGTCTTTAAACGATTTGACACTGCGCCAAAGTCAACGGGTTCATCTGAATAGACAAAGAAAAATATTTCAAGTTCAGAATAGGTAGTCCGCGTCTTCATGAGTGGTGTAGTGAGCTATCACTGGTCTGAAAGGGGGCTTATCTTGAATAGAACGTCAGGCTACTTATTAGCGCTCTGTGCTGGAGTATCTTTGGGTTGGCTAGCGCAGCAGTTCTGGTTTGCTGGTCTCGATCAGCAAGTTTCCAGCTCTCAGAGAGATTTGCTTCGAAATGAGCAGCGCCTAAAAAACTTGCGCTCAAAGGAGCAGAATTTAAAGAAACCGGCTAGCCTGGATTCTGTTGACAGTACTTCTACAAAAACCGAAATGACCGATATCGAGCTTCTTGCCGATCAGCTTGAGAATAAGGCTCAGCTATCCGAGACTGACTTTCAGGTCATTTTTAGTGTTGCCAAGCAAAAACTTGCTCAAGGTAATGTTCAGGACGCAATAGTCTACTTGTACGATTTGCGTCTACTGGTGGACTCTCAGTTTGAAGATGCCTACCTGAATGGTGTTCAAGACTTTGTGCAACATCTGGAGCAAACGCTGGAGAAAGCTGGTGAGCATGATTTATTAATTGCGAGCTTTAGGCAGTTGGTGAGTTTTCAGCCAGAGTATACCCCCTATTATTTATCCCTGGCTCACTGGCTAATTGTCTCTGAGGAGTGGGATGAGGCTGAACTAAGCCTTGTGTCAGCAAGGCATGACCTTAAATATGGCGAGGAGGTTCAGCTATTGGAAAATACCATTGCTGAACTTAGAGACCGTTCTAGTCAGTATATCGTTCCCTTGCAAACTATTGGTGAGCACTATTTGCTTGAGCTGCTTGTTAATGACGAGCACAGTTTGTCGCTAATGATTGATACGGGTGCTTCAATGACTGTCGTGAAGACAGAGTTTGTTCAAGAATATTTGCCTAGCCTTTTAGATGAGGCAGATGAGCTGCTGCTCAAGACCGCCAATGGCTCCGTCAAAGGGAGCAAAGTGCAGGTGGGTCAAGTCTCGCTTGGAGGATTATCAATGGGGGATGTTACTTTGGGAGTTTTGCCCTTATCTGACTTTACTTATGATGGGCTTTTGGGGATGGATATTCTCAAGCGTTTTGAGTTTAAAATTGACCAAGAAAATCAACAGCTGGTGCTGAATCCCCAGCTGTAAGTGTGTCGCTTAATTAGTCTTTAGATCTAGATAGCCCTTCTGAATTGATGTCTCAAAAGCTTTTGCTCCTTCAGCAAGCTCTTCAAAGCGAAGGCGCAGGGTTTTGAGTTTTTTTAATTCCTCGGCACTCGGTGAGTCATCAAGATCATCATATTTTTTTCCTAGTTCATACATGAACTTTAAATAAGCTGCCCGGCTCTGGGCCACGATATTGACGATGGGTTTTAAATCGCTGGTAGAAAGTGCCTCGATTTCAGGATTAATAATCTCCCTATTCGACTTCCGATACAGCTGCTCGTAGTGCAGCATCAATCGATTAATATCTTGTTCGTCCATTGTCTTAGTCCTGTGTAATATAAACGAGTGATTGGCTAATTTATTAAGCATAGAAGGAAAATACTCGGATTCAACTTTTATCCATGCTTTGAAAAGAGAAATGTTTCTGGGCAGGGTGTCTTTGCTTTTGATATCAAGCCAAGTATGCTTCGCGCTGATACTGAATAGGTTTACGAGTGCATATGGAAAACGAGAATAAAACAAATGCTCCAAAGGAGGGGGTGTCGAGCAATATTAAAGCAAAGCAGGCAAGTGGTTTGCTTCGCTCAAGCGGTATTGTTGGAGTAATGACTATGTTGTCCCGGGTCTTCGGCTTGGTGCGGGATGTTGTCGTAGCAAACCTGTTTGGTGCTTCGGCGGGGGCAGATGCCTTTTTTGTAGCCTTTAAAATTCCAAATTTCTTTCGGCGTCTATTTGCAGAAGGTGCTTTTTCCCAGGCCTTTGTCCCAGTGTTATCTGAATACCGTAGTCAGCGCACTGAGCGAGAGGTCAGGCAGTTGGTTAACTCGGTTGCAGGTGTGTTGGGGCTGGTATTACTACTTATTACGGCTTTAGCGGTCATGGGCGCTCCATGGCTAACGGCTTTGTTTGCTCCGGGTTTTCTTGAGGATACAGAAAAATATAACCTTGCCAGCGATATGTTGAGGATAACCTTTCCCTATTTGCTGTTGATCTCTTTGACCGCTTTTGCTGGTTCAATATTGAATAGCTATGGTTACTTTGCGATACCCGCTTTTACACCTGTTTTGCTTAACTTGGTGCTCATATCAGCGGCGCTTTGGTTAACGCCGTTATTTACAGAGCCAGTCATGGGCTTGGCATGGGGGGTCTTTATTGCAGGCCTGATACAGCTGTTTTTTCAGTTTCCCTTCTTGATAAAAATGGGCTTGATGCCTCGGCCACGCCTGGATTATCGTCATGAAGGTGTTCGACGTATTTTTATACTGATGGTTCCAGCACTATTTGGTGTTTCTGTAAGCCAGATTAATCTGTTGCTCGATACAGTGTTAGCGTCATTTCTACAAACAGGAAGCGTTTCTTGGCTTTATTATTCGGATCGTTTAGCTGAGTTGCCTTTGGGGATTTTCGGTATTGCCATTGCGACAGTGATTTTACCTAGTTTGTCTCGAAAGCATAGCAGTCAGTCTCACAAAGCTTTTTCTGACACGCTGGACTGGGCTATACGGATAGTTCTGTTGATGGGCGTTCCGGCAGCTGTTGCTTTGATTGTTCTTGCTGAACCTTTGGTGACGTCGCTATTTTATTACGGTGCATTAGAGCAACGCGATGTCTATATGTCGGCAATGAGCTTACGTGCCTATGCCTTAGGGCTCTTGGCATTTATGTTGATTAAGGTCTTGGCTCCCGGGTACTTTTCAAGACAAGATATGAAGACGCCTGTAAAGATTGGCATATGGGCGATGTGTGCCAACATGGTTTTCAATTTGATTCTGATCTGGCCTTTGCAACATACAGGTTTGGCATTAGCGACAGCGCTTTCGTCTTGGATGAATGCTTTGTGGCTTTTGAGTGGCTTAGTGAAGCGTGATGTTTATCATAGAAGCGAAGGTTGGGCTTTATTTGTGCTGCGGATAGTTGTTGCTGTTGTTGCGATGGTGTTGGCGGTTTCCTGGATGAATGTTGAAACCGAAATTTGGTTTGATATGAGTGTTTGGGAGCGAATAACTAAGTTGCTAGCTTTGGTTGTCGTCGGAATCGTTTCTTATTTTATCGTTTTGCTATTAAGTGGGATGAAGCTAAGAGCTTTGGTTAAAGGCTTGGGAGATTGAACCTCCTTAGTCACTAAGGAGGTTCAGAAGAATTATGCTGCTAGGTTTGCTGCAACAAATTCCCAGTTAACCAGCTTCCAGAACGCTGTCAGGTAGTTCGGACGAACATTACGGAAGTCGATGTAGTAAGCGTGTTCCCATAGGTCAACAGTTAGCAATGCAGTCTGGCCTTCAGTCATCGGCGTTCCAGCGTTGCTAGTGTTAACAATTTCCAAAGAACCATCTGCATTCTTAACTAACCAAGTCCAGCTAGAGCCAAAGTTGTTAACAGCTTTGTCGTTGAACTGAGCTTGGAAGTCAGCGAAAGATCCAAATGCTGCATTGATAGCCTCGGCTACTGCGCCAGTTGGCTCGCCGCCGCCATTTGGGCTTAGGCAATTCCAGTAGAAAGTGTGGTTCCAGATCTGGGCTGCATTGTTAAATACTGGGCCGCTTGAAGATTTGATGATGTCTTCAAGGGACTTGCCTTCAAACTCGGTTCCAGGGATCGCAGCATTCAACTTATCAACGTAAGTTTTATGGTGCTTGCCATGGTGAAACTCTAGAGTTTCTTGAGAAATATGTGGCGCTAGTGCGTCAATTGCATAGGGAAGTGCTGGTAATTCAATTGCCATGATGGGCTCTCCATTAATAATGAAAGTCTTTTTATACTATTTCTTGGTGAGCGATTTAGTCGACTCGTTAGAAAAAGCGTGGTTAGTAAGTCTATGATTTATTATTGCTTATTATGGCTCGAATGATAGCACCTAAATTTTTATAAGCCAAAAATCTTGCCTATATGCTTAGCAAATTAGCTTTGAAGTGGTGTTTAGTTTATTTATGTGCCGTATCGCACTGGTGCTAACTAGGTTTTTTTCTGTGTGGATGCTTCTTTTTGCTTGAATGGGTGCGTCCTTTATTACGAGAAGAATGTTTTTTATTTTCTCGTTGCTTAGGTAGGTGAACTTCCAGGCTTTTATGTTCGCCTGGTTGTAGGTTGTCGATAGACCAGGGGCCAATTGCTGCGCGAATCAGGCGGAGTGTTGGGAAGCCGACTTCAGCAGTCATTCGTCGCACTTGGCGGTTTTTTCCTTCGGTGATCGTTAATGCCAGCCAGGATGTTGGAGCATTTGCGCGCTGCCTTATTGGTGGGGTTCTCGGCCACAAGCAGGGCTCTTTAATTCGTTCGGCAATAGCTGGACGTGTTAGCCCATCTTTAAGTGTTACCCCATTACGCAATTTGTTAAGGGCTTCATCGCTAATCTCCCCTTCTACCTGTGCCCAATAGGTCTTGGGGAGCTTGTGTTTCGGGTCGGCAATTCGAGCTTGCATTTGCCCATCGCCAGTTAAGATCAATAGTCCTTCTGAGTCGTAGTCCAGTCTGCCGGCGGGGTATATTTTGGGGGTTTTAATAAAGTTTGAAAGCGTTGAGCGGCCCTCATTATCAGTAAACTGAGATAGTGTGTGATAAGGCTTGTTGAATAGGAAAATAGTAGGCATGGCCACATAATACGCGGACAGGAAAAAGTCTGCCATATAAATGGCAAGTGATTTACCCGGTTTTGTATAAAATCGGGTTAAGAGTAAATGGCTAAAGGCCTGCTATCTCTAGAGGAAGGGCAGGCTCTCAGTTTCAAGCTGAAACTGCTTTGGCTTCTTGCTCTGTTGATGTTTTTGTTTCCGTGTTCAATGGTGCTTGATGGCTAGGCTGAAACTCAGAATCATTTGCTTCTTCAACAGAAATAAACTCGTCATGGTCTACGTCATGTGCAGCGGAGCTTGGTTGAACCGTTTCAACTGCCGTAATATTTACAGCGTGAAAACCTTTGTCGCCTGGCTGCTTTTCAAAGTTGACCGGCTGCCCTGCTTTAAGGGTTTTATAGCCTTCCATTTGAATTGAAGAAAAATGAGCAAAAAGATCTTCATTATCACCGTCTTCGATGATGAACCCATAGCCTTTTGCATTATTGAACCACTTTACTGTACCTTGAGGCATTATCGACTCCCGTGTCTCCTGCGTTCGAACTATGTGTCTTGGCAATCCTGAATAAAGAATTCAAGGATGTCAGACTGCCTTTTTGGGTTCTTGGGCATGTAAAAGTTCAAACACCTGAAGTTTTATTTTTATTTGTATTCCGATGCAAAGCGCATCAAGTCGCTACTGTCAAATATTTTCTTAATGCTGTCAAGCGATTTGGGCGAAAGATATGATGCCTGGCCGTAATTCTTTCGATAGTTTTGCTCATGTTTTTCTTTATGCGATTTCTTTATAAGCTCAGTTGTTGCAAAATACGTATCTACCCCCAAATAAAGAGAAATGTAAAAATTCGTATCAAACTATGAGTAAAACTAAAGATTCTCTACTAGTATTAGCTCAAGGAACGCAAAATGATCCAGGTCATGAAGATGATCTGCTTGTCGCTCCTGCTAAGCCAGCGTTTAAACAGCCTTCGATGTATCAGGTTGTCATGTTAAATGATGACTACACGCCGATGGACTTTGTTGTTGAGGTGCTATTAAAGTTTTTTTCTATGAATGAAGAAAAGGCGACCCAGGTAATGTTAGCTGTTCACACTCAAGGTTATGCCGTGTGTGGCGTGTTCAGTCGGGACATTGCAGAAACAAAGGTGGCGCTGGTGAATCAATATTCGGCTGATTGTGATCACCCATTATTGTGTGAAATCAAAGCAGTCTAGAGCTTTATAGATATAGTTCTGCGTTTTACATGGGTAATCACATTGAGCGAATTAATAATAATTTCTGGGGTGAAAGATGTTAAGTAAGGACCTCGAACTGACCTTGAACGAAGCGTTTCGAAGCGCCCGTGAGAAGCGTCACGAATTTATGACTGTTGAGCACTTGCTATTGGCTTTGCTCGACAATGATGCCGCACTACAAGTGCTGGGTGCGTGTGGTACCGAATTGTCGGAGCTTCGAGAGGAGTTAACCGATTTTGTAGACTCGACTACACCACTTATTCCAGCGAGTGATGAAGAGCGAGAAACTCAGCCTACTCTGGGCTTTCAGCGAGTTTTGCAGCGTGCAGTATTTCATGTTCAGTCTTCTGGTAAGAAAGAAGTTACTGGCGCGAATGTTTTGGTAGCTATATTCAGTGAACAAGAAAGTCAGGCTGTTTATGTGCTTAAGAAACAAAATATCGCGCGTATTGATGTAGTAAATTATATCTCGCATGGTATTTCCAAAATTTCCGATGACTCCGAGCCAGAGCAAGAGGGTGAGGCGTCTTCTGAAGAAGGTATGGAAGAGTCAGGCCAGAGTAATCCGCTCGAGAGCTATGCATCAAACTTGAATGAACAGGCAAGCTTAGGTCGCATTGACCCACTGATTGGTCGCGAGAAAGAGGTTGATAGAGTTGTACAGATACTGTCGCGTCGCCGTAAAAATAACCCCTTGTTAGTAGGGGAGGCGGGTGTTGGTAAAACGGCGATAGCTGAAGGTTTAGCTAAGCAGATTGTTGATGGAAATGTTCCAGCAATTATATCTGATGCTGAGGTTTATTCTTTAGATCTTGGTGCTTTATTAGCAGGAACCAAATACCGTGGTGATTTTGAAAAACGTTTTAAGGCTCTGCTAGCTGAGCTGAAGAAGCGAGATCATGCTATTTTATTTATTGATGAAATTCATACGATCATTGGTGCGGGTTCTGCTTCAGGTGGCGTTATGGATGCATCTAATTTGCTGAAGCCACTACTTAGTTCTGGTGAGATTCGTTGTATTGGTTCGACTACGTTCACTGAGTTCCGAGGCATCTTCGAAAAAGATAGCGCATTGGCGCGTCGATTCCAGAAGATAGATGTAAATGAGCCGGATGTTGAGGATACGATAAAAATTCTGCGAGGTCTGAAACCTCAGTTTGAAGCACATCATGAACTCAAGTATACGGATGAAGCATTGCGCTCCGCAGCAGAGCTGGCTGAACGTTATATTACTGATCGTCATATGCCTGATAAGGCCATCGATGTGATAGACGAGGCGGGTGCTAGTCAGCGTTTGAAAGAAGCTGATCAGCGCTGTGACTTGATTGATGTCGAGGATATTGAAGATGTGGTGGCTAAAATAGCGCGAATTCCTCCTCGTAGCGTGACAAGTTCTGATAAAGATATGCTTAAGAATATTGAGCGCGATCTTAAAATGCTAGTGTTTGGTCAAGATAAGGCAATCGAGTCTTTATCAACGGCAATCAAGCTTTCTCGCGCCGGTTTGAAGTCGCCTGAGAAGCCTGATGGTGCATTCTTGTTCTCTGGTCCTACCGGTGTTGGTAAGACTGAAGTAACTAAGCAGTTAGCAACTGTATTAGGTATTGAGTTGGTTCGCTTTGATATGTCGGAGTATATGGAGCGACATACCGTCAGTCGTTTGATTGGTGCGCCTCCTGGGTACGTTGGCTATGATCAGGGTGGCTTATTGACCGAAGCGGTCAATAAGAATCCTCACTGCGTTTTATTGCTTGATGAGATTGAAAAGGCGCACCCAGAAGTCTTTAACTTGTTGTTGCAGGTTATGGATCACGGCACCTTAACCGATAACAATGGCCGCAAAGCTGACTTTAGGCATGTCGTGTTGGTGATGACAACCAATGCTGGTGCGGAAGTAATTAGTAGACGCTCAATTGGTTTTAATGAGCAAGACCATTCTTCAGATGGTATGGAAGCTTTGAATAAGGTATTTACGCCAGAGTTTAGAAATCGCTTGGATGGCATTATTCCGTTTGCTTCATTATCGAGAGAAACAGTTTGCTATGTTGTCGACAAGTTCCTTATGGAATTACAAGTACAGCTGGATGCGAAGAACGTTGTGCTGCATGTTGATGATGAAGTGAAGCTCTATCTTGCAGAGAAGGGGTATGATGAAACTATGGGTGCTAGACCAATGGCTCGTCTGATTCAGGAAGACCTCAAGAAACCGTTAGCAGAAGAAATTCTCTTTGGTAGTTTGGCTGAAGGTGGCGATGTCCATATTAATCTTCGAGATAATGAGATTGTCTTTGATTATGAGCAAGAGCCAGCCTAAGGGTTGTTATTGACGAAAAAAAGGGTAAGAACATGGTTCTTACCCTTTTTTTATGACTATAAAGTCTCGCTTAAGCGAATGAGCGCGAGCCCAGACGAAATAATTTAGCGAGCTCTGTAGGTGATACGGCCTTTAGTTAGGTCGTAAGGCGTCATTTCAACTTTAACCTTGTCACCAGTCAGTATACGAATATAGTTCTTACGCATCTTGCCAGAAATATGAGCCGTTACAATATGGCCATTTTCTAGTTCAACACGGAACATGGTGTTTGGAAGGGTGTCTATAATCGTCCCTTCCATTTCAATGACATCTTCTTTCGCCATTAAAGCGTAACCTCATAAATAATTGAGCGTTTAGTTACAACAAGCCTGAACTTTAAGAGGCTAATTATCACCTCGAATCAAAGCTCGTTATTAGAAAAGTGCGACATTCTGCCTGAATCCGAAGGATTACGCAAAATGTTTGTTTATTGATCAGTAAAATAATTGCACTTATGGCGGGTTTGAGGGGCTAAAAAGAAGTTGCTGGAGGATTATTCGCTAGAACTCAGTAGCTGGTCTCTGATGTTTATCAGCTGTTCTTCTGTATACCACTGATCACCAATTCTGGCCTCAAAAGGTGAAAACTTTGTTTTGTACGCCATTTTCTTACATTCCTTAATAAAATAGCCTAAATACAGGTAACTTAGCTCTCGATTTTTGGCTTCCTCCACTTGCCAGAGAATGGCGTAGGTTCCTAGGCTTTTAGCCGAAAGCTCAGGGTCAAAGAACGTGTAAATGGCCGAAAGGCCGTCATTAAGTTGGTCGCAAACGGCAATGCCAAGTAAATGGTCGCCTTCAGAGAATTCTATGAACTGTGTTGTGCTGTGACCATTTACCAGGAACGATCTATATTGGTCGCGGCTCGGCGGGTACATATCTCCATCCGCGTGACGGCTGTGGATATATTTCTCATATAGTAAGTAGTGGTCTTCATGGAAATCAGCTGGAAGAATTTTACCTTTCACTTGGCTGTTTTTATTCCACACCCTTTTCTGACTTTTGCTTCTTTGAAAGTTTGGTGCAGACACGCGTATTGGTGTGCAAGCTTGGCAGCTAGTGCAGTGAGGGCGGTAATAATGTTGTCCGCTACGACGGAAACCCTGTGCTGAAAGTTCGCTATAGGTATCCGTGTCGATGATAACTTTTGGGTCGGCAAAGACAGTGCTTGCTTGCATGCCCGGTAGGTAGCTGCAATCGTGCTCCGGGGTCGCGTAAAGTGCCAGCTCTTGTTGTTGTGTCATAGCTTTGGGCTTTATCCGTTGCCTTGATTGGCGAATGCCCACTCGGAATGTAAGGGGCTTCGTTTAATATTTTTATTAAGTATAGATAAAAAATCTGACCTATCGATGCATTTTGCGCCGAGTGTTAGTAAATGGGGGTTTTCAACTTGGCAGTCAATAATAGCGTAGCCCCACTTATGCAGCTGTTGGCTTAGACATGCGAAGGCAACTTTCGATGCATTGGGCTTTAATGAAAACATTGATTCACCGAAAAAACAGCAGCCAATGGCTAGGCCATAGAGCCCACCAACAAGTTCTTCGTTTTCCCATACTTCAACCGAGTGAGCAACGCCTAGTTCATGCAGAGCGTAATATGCCTCTTCCATTTCTTCGGTAATCCAGGTGCCTTCCTCGGAATCGAGTCGAGCGCAATGTCTGATGACTTCTGGGAAAGCTTGGTCGAAGCTGAGCCTGGGCTGTTTCTGTCGAATGTGTTTCTTCAGGCTTTTGGAGATATGTACTTCATCAGGAATTACAACGCAGCGAGGGTCGGGGCTCCACCAAAGAATAGGCTGATCATCTGAGAACCAAGGGAATATGCCGCGGGAATAGGCGTGAATGAGTCGTTCAGGGCTAAGGTCACCTCCGGCAGCGAGTAAGCCGTCTGGGTCGCGCAAAGCCTGTTCAATGGGAGGGAAGTCGTCGTTCGCATCCAGCCAGGGGAAGTTGGCCATTCAATATCCTTTGAGGCGAGCAGGGCGGTTAAGCGTCAAGCTTACCCGCCCGGGGGTTATACTTATAATGCGTCGATGTACTTTTCTGCATCCAGTGCAGCCATACAACCAAAGCCAGCTGAAGTAATTGCTTGACGGTATACCTGGTCAGTTACATCACCGGCGGCGAATACGCCAGGGATGCTAGTGCCTGTTACGCCTCCTTCGAGGCCAGACTTTATGGTCAGATAGCCATTATTCATTTCTAGTTGGCCATCAAATAGCTCGGTGTTGGGCTTATGGCCGATAGCAATAAAGACACCCATTGTTGGTATTTCTTTTTCTTCACCTGATTCGGTTGACTTGACGCGCACGCCAGTTACGCCTGCATCGTCACCCAGCACTTCTTCTAGAGTATGGTTCCACTCGATGCGAATATTACCGTTTTCAGCTTTTTCCAAAAGCTTGTCTTGAAGAATTTTTTCCGAGCGAAGTGTGTCTCGACGGTGAATCAATATAACTTCTTTAGCGATATTGGATAGATACAACGCTTCTTCAACGGCAGTGTTTCCGCCGCCAACTACACAAACAGTCTGGTTGCGGTAGAAGAATCCGTCACAAGTTGCACAGGCGCTGACCCCTTTGCCGGCAAACGTTTCTTCGGACTCTAGGCCCAAATACATCGCTGAAGCACCGGTGGCGATAATGAGTGCGTCACAAGTATATTCACCAGAATCGCCCGTTAAGCGAAAAGGTTTTTGGCTTAGTTCTGCTTTATTGATGTGATCATAAATAACCTCTGTTTCGAAGCGCTCGGCATGCTGCTGCATTCTTTGCATTAATTCAGGACCTTGAACGCCCTCAGCATCTCCAGGCCAGTTATCGACGTCGGTTGTTTGCGTCAATTGTCCGCCTGCCTGCATTCCTGTAATCACAACTGGGTTCAGGTTGGCGCGTGCTGCATAGACTGCAGCTGTATAGCCTGCAGGGCCTGAGCCAAGAATAATGACTTTGGAGTGTTTTGCTTCGCTCATGAGAAATGTCCTTCAACGATAAGTGTTTAAACTGGTACTAAATAATGTTGTGCAAAAATGCTGCTCAGCAAGCTCTATAGGTCGTGGCTACAGATATAGGGGCTCGCAGAATAATAAACTGTTAATGGGGATAGTTTAAAAAATATCAACAGATTTTAAAATGTTTTGGCTCAAAGGGTTGCTTTGCTTTGCTTGTCCGTTAGACAGGCGGTGTTCTGCGACGCTTGGAAAGACTGCCTGAATATCATCAGGTAAAACATGGTCCCTGCCTTCAATAAGTGCCCAGGCTTTAGCCGCTTGAATCAGAGATATATTTGCGCGAGGCGATAAACCGTGTGTTTCATTGCTTTTTAAACGACTCAATGTTGCCAGCCGGTAGACGTAGTTGACGATACTGTCTGAGCACTGAACTTTGGATACTAGAGCTTGAATTTTGCTGAGAGTATTCTCGTTCAACACTGCTTGTAATTGATTTGCCAGCGCGCGTCGATCAATACCTTTGAGTAGTTGTTTTTCAGCGTCTTCACTTGGGTAACCTAGTGATATGCGCATCATAAATCGGTCTAATTGTGACTCTGGCAGCGCGTGAGTACCTGACTGGTCGCTAGGGTTCTGAGTGGCGATGACGAAAAAGGGCTCAGGGAGTGCGCGGGTTTCACCTTCTTGTGTGACCTGGCGCTCTTCCATTGCTTCGAGCAGAGCACTTTGGGTTTTAGGGCTGGCACGATTGATCTCGTCAGCGAGTACAAGGTTGGAAAATATCGGGCCGGGGTGAAAATGGAACTTACCGTCTTCTCGGTTAAAAATATTCAGGCCCAGTAAGTCACCAGGTAGTAAGTCGCTGGTAAATTGGATGCGTTGATAGCTTAAGCCCAAAGTTCCTGCTAAAGCGTGTGCTAATGTTGTCTTCCCCATGCCAGGCAAGTCTTCGATGAGCAGGTGGCCTTTAGCAAGCAAGCAGGTCAGGGCTAGCTTAATTTCATTCTCTTTGCCTAGAATAACTTTGTTGAGTTGGCTAAGGCCAAGTTGAATCGCTTTGATATTGCTCATAGTAGAATCTATAGACTTATGAAGTGGGGGTGGATGCTCTGTTTTGGGTTTGGACTCGCATAATATGGCGTGCAATCAACTGCTGGTGAGCTTCCGATATATCGGTAAAAGCAATATGCACCTCATAAGGTGATTGCGATCCTCGACATGAAAGTACATCGCCTTCAAGTATTAAGCCGCTATAGCTGGGTAGTAAAATAAGCTTGATTGCGACGCTTTGCCCTTTGGTATATTCCGACTCACTCTTAAGTGCCAAGCCTCCTTCACTCAAGTTAACAGTTTGAATGTTGTCATTTGAGTTTTGCTGGTTGTTCATTGCCAGCACTCTCGATAAGGCGTCGAGTTTCTTGTTCATTACTTTTAAAAACTGCCCCAGGTTTTTATCTTTATCTGTCAGCGTTCGGAGTAGATGCTTTGATTCAACATCCAATAGCTGAAACTCAGAGATCAGACCAAACTCGGGGCTTA
>NZ_LWFE01000002.1:0-23736 GCF_001635675.1 Oleiphilus sp. HI0061
GAAGCAGGATTTGGTACCGGGCTAAACTTTCTCTTAAGCTGGCGACAATGGCTGGCCTGTGAAGAAAAAGGCCGTCGTGACTTTCACTACATCTCATTCGAAAAACACCCACTATCTCTATCAGATCTTAGAAACTCTTTGAGTAAATGGCCTGAGCTTGCAGATTTATCTTCCCAACTATGCGACGACTATCCTTTCACTATAAAAGGACACCACACACTGAAGTTCGAGTGTGGCCGAGTCATCCTCACACTGGTTTTTGGGGATATTTATGAGTCCCTGGATGAATACCGTTTTATGGCAGATTGCTGGTACCTGGACGGTTTTTCCCCTAATAAGAACCCGGAAATGTGGTCACCTGCTCTTTTTAAAGAAGTTGCCAGACTATCATCTGACGGAGCCACTTTTTCCACCTTCGCCGCTGCGTCAGCTGTAAGACGAGGGCTAGAATCGGCAGGTTTCAGTGTTAAGCGCCAGAAAGGCTTTGGCAAAAAACGAGAGATGCTTCTTGGCTCTATTACAAAACAAGACCTCAGTTCTACCGGTCACTTACCTTTAAGCAAAACAAATTGGGCCTACCCACAAACACTGATAAAGAATTCCGTTAAGAACTCTACGGCTGCCGCCTTAGATAAAGACGTGTCCAAGTCTTTCGATACCGTTATTATTGGGGCCGGTTTAGCGGGTATCAGCACTGCTTCAGCGCTGTATCAACGCGGGCTGGATGTTGCGATAATAGATACTCGCCCAGCACCTGTTTCTGGTGCCAGCGGCCAGAGCCAACTGGTAATGTACGCAAAGTTTCCCAGTGAGAGAAACAAAACGTTTAACTTCGTAGAGCATTGCCTTGCCTACAGCTTACGCTATTACCCGCGGCTACAGGCAAACTTTGATAATGAATTCTGGCACCCTTGCGGTTTACTGCAGCTAGCATGGAGTGATAAGGAAGCGGCCAAGCAAACCCGCTTTGCTAATAACACCAAACTGCCAACCAATTTTATACGGCCAATATGCGCTGATGAATCCTCAGAAAAGTCTGGCTTGAAACACTCCTGTGGCGGCTTGTGGTTTGAGAATGCGGGCTGGCTTGACCCTAAAGTCTACGCAAAAATACTACTTAGCGATAAGCCAGCTAAGTCACAGGCTACCATCACTCCATTTTACAACTGCGAAGCGAAGCAGATCAGCCAAAATACAGACTCAAGCTGGACCATAGAAACAAATTCAGGCCTTTTTCACACAAGGCATCTTGTCATTGCAAACTCTAATGACACCAAGAGTTTTCCCCAATTAGCACACCTGCCAACCAAGCCCTTGCGCGGGCAAGTTACATCGATAAGATCTAAGCAGAATAGCGAGGAAATCAAATCTACGCAGTGTGTGTTAACAGGAGAAGGCTACCTATGCCCATCTGTTTCTGGTTGGCACCACTTTGGCGCGACCTTTGATTTGGACTCAAATAATGAAAGCACTAATGCAGAAGACAATGAAAAGAACTTCGAAGCAATTCAGCACTGGAACCCATCATGGATTTCGGATAAGAACACTGAAGATAAAAGCCTGAATGACTATGATGTAAAAAGTAACGCCGGCCTTCGTTGCACCACTCCTGACTACCTTCCAATCGTTGGGCTCGCTCCAAATTTTGAACAAATGAAAGAGACCTTTGCCAAACTTCGAGTTGGCGCCAACAGCTGCAAACATCTTTATGGACACTACTATCAAGGTCTTTACGTCAACGTTGGACACGGCTCCAAAGGCGCATTAACAAGCCCCGTCGCCGCAGAACTTATTGCTCACGAAATATGCGGCGGCATCCCACCGGTAAATGACACACACAAAGCAATGTTTTCGCCCGCCCGCTTTATCATTAAGCACCTTAAACAGCGGCGCATTTAAACAAGGGGGTTCTCTATAGAGTTTCGATACAGCGTCCAATCGAAAGCAGGGCCTGGGTCTGTTTTCCGCTGTGGAGCGATATGTTCATGACCCGTTATACGCTCTTTCGTAATTTCAGGGTAGCTTTCCTGAATTGCATTAGTTAGAGCGGCAAGCTGCGAATACTGAATCGCTTGATACGGTATGTCATCAGCGCCTTCCAGCTCAACGCCTATCGAGAAATCATTACAGTTTTCCTGACCACAAAAGCTTGACTGTCCGGCATGCCAGGCACGGTCATTACAGGAAACAAACTGGACTATTTCTCCGTTGCGTTTAACGAGGAAGTGTGACGAGACCTGAAGATCGCGAATTGTCTCGAAATACGGATGCTCACCAACTGGCAAACAGTTTTGGAAAAAAAGCTCGATGTAATTATTGCCGAAGGACTTCGGTGGCAATGATATATTATGAACGACTAGTAAGTTGATCGGCGCAGCTTGAGGGCGCTCATTATAATTGGGTGACGGGCACTTCCGAGCACCAGCCAACCAACCATTACAAATTTTCATACCTAGTTAGCTCCGCGTAAACTCCCGATCACCGATTCTAAGGCACGATCAAACAATAAACCATCATTTAGAACTTGAAGCTCTCCATTTCTTAGCAGGGATGCAAAACCACTTTTATCCTGCTCCATTACTTTGATGCCGGATCGATTAACGAAAACAAACTTATCAATAGCCTTAATGTGTGCAGCAAGTTTACAACGTTCAGGACGTCCTTCCTTTGAAACCTCAAACCAGGTGCCAATGCTAGCTCTTTCCACCTGCTTACTAAATGCATCAAGAATGGAATCGCTCGCACTAGCACTCAAATCTTCTTCTAGAACCGTTTCGGCACGCGTAGGCTCGACACTTGATTCCGTTTCTGCGTTATCACCGGTGCCTTGCTCACTGGGTGAGACAGGTTTACTGTCGGAGTTTGTTTCTCTAGAGGCAGCTTTAGGCGCAGGCTTGACCGGCTTTTCGGCTTCAACGCTAGATTGCTTAAAATCGTTAAAGTCTTGTTCAATTTCAAGCGTATCCTGAACCAACTCAGCAATGGCGTTATCGTCCATTGCAGACTTGGCAAACTCTTCGTATGTTTGCAAGTTATTCAAGACATTAACATGCTGAGCTTCGATATCGGCCAATAGGGTTTTCGCCTCAAACTGATCATACATGATCCGATTGAGCCCCTCCCGACACTTCCTCATAACACGAGGAATCGTTTTCAATAACTTGCCTCGAACATCAAGCTCCTCCTTGTCTGGGCTCACCGTCCAAATCAAATCTTTAACCAAGGCAATTTCAGCCTTCCAACTCTCTGAGTCGACACCACCGTTTAGGTATGTGTAATTAAGCACCCTACTCCACGCTTTTGAAAGAAAAGCTTCTGCACATTCTGGTACATTACGCGCTCTTGCTTGCTGATCAGCCAAAATTGCATTTAAAGCATTATCAACCGCCTTCTTGGCTAGGTCATTGGCTGCTTTTCCCTTCTCAGCATCTTTTGTGCGCTGCTCAACAAGTTGACCACGCTTATCTTCAATCACTATAAATTTAATGAAATCATCTAATAAGCTTTGGAAAATATCTAGATTGTCATCGAAATCGTTTAGCACTTTATCAACGACAGCTTCGATTTTTCCCTTCAGTCTATCTGACTTACTACCGCTTGTTTCGGTCCAACCAAGTGCAGCAGCAGCTATTTCGTTCAGAAGTTTTCTAGCAGGATGCCCGCCACGATCAAAAAAGCTTCTATCTAGCATCGCTACTTTAAGTATAGGAATTTGAAGCCTTGCAATTAACGCTTTCATAACGGGCTGAAGCTGACGATCATCAAGAATAAAATCGAACAACATTGAAACTAGGGAAATGACATCGGAGTCCACTGAGGAAATTGCCCCTCCCTCAGAAGATTCGCTCGAGCTTGATAACAAACTACGAAAATCAACACGCTGATATCCACCTAATTGATCACCTGAAATCTGTCCCGAGAACCGATTTTGCTGCGCCGATAATTGCTGAATAATATTTGTTTGCGGAATGATATTAGACATACCACCAACACCTGCATCGATTGAACTTGCGGGCTGACCTGAATGAAGAAGAGAGCGCAACTCACCGAAAGCTATACCCTGAGAAAGGTACTGATTTTCACCGAGCGTTGGAACACTTGAAGAATCAAAGCCATTGATATCAGGCGTAGCATTCTCGAGCTGACCATTTGATTTAATCGTATCCGTCTTTGACACATTATTGAGCATTTCAACAGCCTTGCTGCTATTTGTACGCGCTGTTTTGCCAATACCGATCGTTAATGCGGGAAGTACACCTGACTGCCTTAACTGCTGATTGCAATCTTTATATACTGCCGCCATTTTCGACAGTACATAGCGTTCAAATAGTTTAAGCACGATAAGCTTTGCTCGGATGCCAAAATCGAGACAGTCACATGCTTTTGCAAAGGCATCACATAGCTTATGCGGGGACGCGGGAAAGTCTTTAGAAAATACTTCACTCTCATCAAGTATAAAGGAAACCCGAGCACTAAGCTCCTCGAGCACCGTGCCAATACCTTGATTAAGCCTCGACACCATCGCATCGACTGCGACATTAACCTCAAGTTCATCCTTATCAATAAGATCCAATGAATCTATCGAGTCACCAGACGGGCCGTTCACCTGTGGACCACTGGTAAGCGAATTGAAATTAGTCAACAACTGCTTTACAACGGCATTTGCGATATGGCGCTTCTGTAAACGAAGCTCTCTCATCGCATCGAAATACAACGCTTGGTCACCATTAGTGCCCGCTTTGTCGGCCATTTCAAACAGCGCATCATCCGCACCATCAAACAAATGACGTAATAAATCCTGCACTTTAAGTCTAAAATTATCTCTAACGACAATGACTAACTTCGGTAGTGGTTTAGCGGATACTCCTGAAATAGTTTTGCCGCCGTGAATCCCTACTATCTTTGGCTCTGCCATAATTACCCCAACTGCCCACTTGCTAAGAGTCAATTATTTAACATTTATTTGCATTATAGCGAGTCAATATTATGACTGCTGTCACATTTTGTTTCCGCTTGAACCAGTTCACAAAAAATGTGAATTATTAAACCCAGCACAACAACTACTCGTCTAACAATATAGTGAACGAGAACAAGCTAAGCCACTTAGCATTATCCGAAATAATCTATATAATGGCGCCGCTAAATAAAAGTAAGCAATACTTTCGACTTTTTTTAATTTTAAGCATCCTTTGTATTCACCAGACCCAGCCTGAACAGCTTGAGCCAAAATATGAACGAATTACTTTCAAAAGCCATCGAAAATAACGTTAACGCTGCAATTTCGGAAGATGTCGGCTCCGGTGATATAACTGCTCAGCTAATTGATGCCGACAAACAGGCTTGCGCGAAAGTAATTACCCGTGAAAGTGCGATTATTTGCGGTACAAAGTGGGTTGACGCCGTCTTTCATGCAATTGATCCAACCCTTGAAATTAAGTGGTTCGTCAATGACAGAGACAACGCTTCACAAAACGAAACTCTCTTTACTGTTAGTGGCTCTGCCCGATCCATTCTAACCGGAGAACGTGCCGCACTTAATTTTCTGCAAACACTTTCTGGCACTGCAACGACAGCTAAACACTACGCAAACCTGGTTGCACACACTCAAGTAAAGCTTCTGGATACTCGTAAGACCCTACCTGGACTGCGCCTAGCACAAAAGCATGCCGTTACCTGCGGAGACTGCCACAACCATCGCATTGGCCTTTATGACGCCTTCCTAATCAAGGAAAATCACATTATGGCCTGCGGCGGCATTGGACAGGCAGTTAACAAAGCTCAGCAACTAGCTCCCGGAAAGCCCATCGAAGTTGAAGTTGAATCTATACAAGAGTTGCAACTAGCCTTACAAGCTCAGGCTGATATCGTCATGCTCGACAATTTCCCTATCAGCACTTTAAACGAGGCCGTAAAACTAAATAAAGGCCAAGCCAAGCTTGAAGCTTCTGGCGGCATAACCAATGAAACGCTGGTCCCAATTGCTGAAACGGGAGTAGACTTTATTTCAATCGGCGCACTGACAAAAGACTGCAAATCTATCGACCTTTCAATGCGGATTGATATCTAAACAGAAAAACGCCAGCTTACATAAATTTACATACCGAAACACTTCAGTTAGACAATCATTTGGCTATTACAGATAGAATAGATTCATCATTATGGTGATGTCTTCAGACAGCTAAATTCGTCATAAAACAAGAAGACAATCCACCATATTTACCATGCGGCCCATTATATAATTTCACCTTCGAGCTAAGCTGGCTTTACTTTCAATGAATGCAAATAATCTAAGTTTTAAGCCAGAAATCTCTAGCGCTCGCATTCACGGCATACCCGCATTTTTCATAAGTCTCACCCTGTTGTTTATTGCTTTAGGTTTTGACCAATTATTTATCAATGACGGATCGACACTTCAGAATGCCATGCCCTACGTCAGCATAGCCTACGGTTTATCACTCTCTCTTACTTATTGCTTCGGCCTAGTCAGTCTACCCGCAATATTCCTAGCCCCAGTCGCTTTATCACAAGCATCTAACGCATGGTTTGACGGTGATATAGAACTTAGTACTGCAGTACTGTTTTCGTTAAGCCTTTGCATGCAAAGTTATGTGCTCCGGAAGTCATTCCAGCTCTCTATTACCAAGGGTAATCCTTTATCAAACAGTAAAAACCTGATCCTTTATATTTCCCACAGCGTAATAATTAGCGCCTTAATCAGCACATTGCTCGGTGTCAGCTTGCTCACCAATGACGGCGACAGCACACTAGACCTAAGGGTAATAGCCTACTTATGGATTTCCAATGTTATTAGTCTGACCACCATTCCAAGCATCGTGTTCGCGGCACAAAACCATGCACAACGTATCAAGCAAAACACACATCCTTTAGAGTGGTTTGTTTGGCTTTCAATCTCGATCCTCAGCATTTATTTTACCACCAAGGAAAAGCCTCACTTTATACTTCTAATCATTCCAATCTTAATGTGGGCTTCAACCAGATTTAACCAGCTCGCTTGCACTATTGCTATTTTCGTATCTGGGATTATCACCCTGCACCTCCTTAACGCCGGGACACTGACACAGCAATTATCAATACCAGAATATTCTCTACCTCTTGCTAGCTTGATCGTTATTCTAACTACCCTTTACTTCAACACCCTCCGTTCAGATCAAATAAAAATCGAAGCGAGGCTCGAAGATATTGTTCAACAACGCACACAAGATTTACTTAGCGCCAACCAAGAACTTCGCGATGAGGTTTACATCAGAAAGCAGGCAGAAAAGAGTCTACAAAACACCTCGTCTCGTTTCAGAGCACTATTCGAAACTGCCGGCATCCCGATCATCGTACTTGATAAGAAGTTCAAAATTAAACAATGGAATGCAGCAGCCGAAGTTCAGTTTTCTTATACTAAAGAACAAGTGCTAGGCAATAATTTCATCGATATGTTTGTTCCAGAAAATATTCAGGACGAGACAGCATGGAAATTTACCAAGGTACTCGAAAGCGGCCTTAGTAAAGAAAATATGGAATGCGAGATNATCAGTGGCGACTCGCTTTCGCACACCATGCTCTGGAACATGAACCACCTTAGCAATCATGACGGTGAATCCCAGCAGACGCAGCTTCTTTTGATTGGCCAAAACATTTCCGACATCAGAAAAACTCAAAATCAACTTCACTACCTCGCTCACTACGATGCACTTACCGATACGGCTAACAGACGCCTATTCGAAGACCGCTGCGCCCAAGCGATTCAATCAGCAATTCGACACAAATCCGAGATTGCGCTAATCGGCCTAGATATCGATCACTTCAAACGAATCAATGACACGCTCGGACACGATATCGGCGATCAATTTCTTGTCACCTTAGCCAGCAGACTCAAACAAAGCGTTCGAAAGGAAGACACGATTGCCCGCCTTGGCGGAGACGAATTTGCTATTCTGCTAGCAAATGTATCGGGAAGAGAAGGCGCTAAAACAGTTGCCAGAAATATTCTCGATAACATTACCAAGCCCGTAAATATTGGCGGGAATGAGCTTATCGTTACTTCCAGCATCGGCATTACCGTCTGCCCTAACGATGGCACGCAATATCCCGACCTTCTAAAAAATGCAGATATGGCCATGTATCGAGCGAAAAAAGCCGGACGAAACAATATTCAGTTCTATAGTCCAGAAATGAACAGTGAAATGCAGCGCCAACTAATTATTGAGCATGAGCTAAGAAACGCTATCAGCGCCAGCCAATTCAAGCTTTACTACCAACCTATCATCGACATTGAAACGGGTGAAATTCTCGCGCTTGAAGCCTTGCTACGCTGGCATCATCCTGACAAAGGTTTAGTCACGCCAGAGTACTTTATTGATGTCGCTGAGCAAACGGGCTTATTGCACGACATTGGTCAATGGGTAATTTCTAACGCCTGCCTGCAAGGACGAGCAATTCAGGAATGGTCAGACACGCCGATACAAATAGCGCTCAACCTCTCTAACCGCCAATTTAACCATCCGCGAATAGTTGAACTTATCCAAAAAGCAGTAGAGAGCACTAAATTTGATCCAAAGAACCTGATTCTGGAAATGTCGGAAAGCACGATCACAAGCAATATCGAGACATCCTTTGTGACACTTACTCAACTTAAAGAGTTGGGCGTGTCACTGACAATCGACAGCTTTGGAACCGGTCTAAGCTCACTACGACAGTTAAAGCAAATTCCCGCCGACATCATTAAGGTCGACCGAACTTTCGTGACTGGCATACCAAGGGATGAAAGCGATATGGCCATCACTGAAACACTGCTAGCTATTGCGAGTCAGATGGATTTAAAAACATTTGCTACAGGGATCGAAACGAAGGAGCAGGAAGCTTTCTTAAAGATTAATGGCTGTCGATATGGGCAAGGTTATCTCTACTCCCCACCAGTGCCGTTCAAGGAATTATATGCAATATTACATAGCTTGAATCAAGGCGAAACCTTAGGCCGGGGCGACCAGATCGTACTACCTCTGGTGCACGAATCTAAACCGGCCTAAGCTAAAAGCAGGTTTTCTTGCTACGAAGATAAATGCTCGTGAAGTTCTTCAAACTGAGTCGTTAAAGCATGCTTTGGAGCAAAGTAGATAAGCGGCTGACTTTCTTGGTGCGACTCTTTCATCTTGATTGAAGCATTAATTTTTACAGGTAATACTGGCAACCCTTCTTCTTCGAGCTCCTTCACCAAGCGCGACGGCAGACTCGCACGCGGCTGAAATTGATTCACTACAATACCCTCTATTTCCAAGCGGTCATTGTGATCTTCTTGTATGTCTTGCAACTCGCCCATAATCGTATACAAAGCTTGACGAGAGAAGTCATCGCAGTCGAAAGGAATCAAAACCTTATCGCAAGCAATTAAGCCTGAACGCGTATAGAAATTTAAAGCAGGCGCTGTATCGATGATAATTTCATCAAACTGGCTCTCTAATGCTCTTAAGGCATTTTTGAGTTTATAGATCTTATGCTTAGCCTCCAGCTTTCTTTCAAGAAAATCCATCTCAGGACTAGAGGGCAAAACATAGAGATTGTCGAAGGGGGTTTTATGCGCAAAGTCGGCAGGATCTTTATTAAACAAATTAAATGAAAGCGTTTGCTCAAAAAAATCGGCAATCGAGTCATTCAATTCAGCAGCAGGCTTTCCCATTAAATAGTGAGTAGAGTTACCTTGCGGGTCCAAATCAACAACCAAGGTTCTGCGTCCCTTAGCAGCGAAAATAGCTGCAAGATTGCAAGTAATACTCGACTTCCCTACACCGCCTTTCTGGTTGAATACTACGCGAATCATTTTTTTCTCCCTGCAGCTGATGAGCTACCAATTTAAAACTTTCTTGACGAACGGAATTGTCAATTTACGCTGCTCAGTGAGCGACGCTTTGTCTAGTTGATCAAGTAACGCTAGCAACTCTGTTAAGTTGCGCCCGCTACGCTTAATAATAAAAGTAGAAACGCCCTCTTCCAAGCTAAAGCCCTTATGTATCGCAACCTGCTGCATGATTAGTTCTTTTTCAGCATCACTATAAGCTTTCAGGCTTATCAATAAACCGGATTTTAGGCGTGACAACAAATCAGCCAAGCAGATATTCAAGGCGTCTACCGGCTGTGACAAGGCGAAAATTAACATATCACCTTGAGCTTTATAATGGTTAAATAAATTAAAAAGACAGCGTTCTTTAAACTCTCGACTTAAGCTCTGGTGACACAGCCACAAATCCAAGTGATCGAGAGCCAAAATTGAATATTGCTCAAAGCTTGAAAACAAACCCTGAACGTCACTCTCTGATAATTCAAACTCGTTTAATTCCGCAAGCGAAAAGTAACAAACATTGTCCAGCTCTTTTGACTCAGCGTAGCCAATTGCAGCATTAAGCAAATGGGTTTTACCAGACTCTTCTGGCCCAACCAGTAAGACTGCAGTTTCCTGATACTCATCTATCGCACTCGACAGCATAAACTTGGCACGATCGTTTTTTTCGCTGTAAAACGTTTCGAAGCTTAGGTCACTTTTTTCCCTAACAGGCAATAATAGTTGGCTGGATAATTCAAAAGCATTCATAAGCCAGTCTTATCATTCAATTCATTTTCTCGGCGCTGCTTGTATGCCTTTACGCCCCAAACCAAGTAATAATGAATACCGCTAATCAGAGTAATGGCACCCACTACAAATAGGCCTTCTGAAACTGCCCACTGCGGCATCGGCAGATCTGCCAAGCTCATAATCACGAGTAAGACATAAACAATCTGTAGCATTGTACAGGTCTTACCCAGCCATGAGGGCTTAATATCATAATGACTAATAAAGAAGTGATAGCCCAGCGCACCAGCTAGAATCATTACATCGCGACCAATAACGAGATATAGAAGCCACATTGGGATTTGCTCTGTCCAAGCAAGCATTACGTAAGCCGTAACGAGCAGTAGTTTATCTGCCAAAGGGTCAGCTATGGCACCAAATCGCGACTTCCAATTAAATTGGCGAGCCAAGAAACCATCAACTCCATCTGAAAGACCTGCTACAAAGAATAGAATCAAAGCCTGCAAATATTGCGCGGAATATACGCTCATCGCAAAAGGAATCACCAGCAGGATTCGAATAACAGTTAGAATATTAGGAATCTGATTAGCTGCGATCATTCTATCTCCAAAATAACCATAGCAATGACTAAGACCCGGAGCGCCAAACAAATTTATCGAGCGCATCGACAAGCATACCCTTATTTAACTCCAATATACCGTCTAGCTCCGCTTCCCGTTTTATTAGCTTTCGCCCAAGAGATAGGTGCTGAGAAAGCATTTCTCTTGTATCACGCAAGCGCAACTCAAAGGTAAGCTGATCTTCCTCGGCTAGCAACATATTTACGGATGCAACAGGCGCAAGATCTTGCAGGTAACGCTGTACATCCACATAATCTTCGAAAGAATCGATACCAAGCACTGAAATGGTATAGATTTCTGAACTTGCTACGCCAGATATAGCATACTGAGTAGATATAACGCTTGCCAAGCGAGCAACAAACTCTTTTGAAACCGATTCACTGCTTGCCTGAGCGCTTTCACCAAAGAAAGTTTGCTCACCTAGGAATAGCTGCCAGTCTGCACGCCATTGACGCTGAGAAACAGGCTCTTTTGCTTCATCAAGTTCTTGAGCCTCAGGAGTAATGGAACTTTGCAAGCGTACAATTGCAACAGCGTCGGTGCCATAGCGCTTACTAGCATCAATATGGGAGTCAGAAAACAGGCCCCATAATCCGTCAACATCTAAAAGCGAAAGGTCTGTCAGATCGGCCACAGGAATAAAAAGCGGCAAACCTCGAGTCTCAGCAATGCCAGTCAATTCAGGTAGCACCTCATCCAGTTCGGAAGCGCCGATAACGCTTCGCTGCCCTTGTTCATCAGACATCACCACCCAAACCAGAATTGAAGGACGAGACCGCCCCCAAATAGGAAGAGACAGTGATTGCAAACCCGCTTCTATGGGCGATTCTGCGAATGCAACATCCAGCATATATTGGTCAGGTACGGCGGGCTCGGCTATTAACGACTCAGTTAACTCTTCTTGGCCGGTCTGAGCGGAACTAGGCATAGAACCAGGCTCCTGTTCAACGTCTGCACCTTCATCTGTAAACTCCATAGCGAGCCTTTCGCGCTCAGCAAGCACCTCAAGATAAACGCTATACGCGGGGTTTTCTCTGTAGGCAAATGAGAGCACGTAGTTTTCAGGTGAGCGAAACTTAGAATTCACAGAAGAATCCTGCAACAATTCCTCATCACCAGTAACACGGATCAACACCTGATGCAGCGCCTGCTCAAAGCCTAGCATACGATCGGAAGGGTCTTGCGAAGGTACTGCGACAGAAGCGTTATATAAATTACCTAGCTGGACAGCGATTGAGTGTGAACTCAAAAAGGCTAGCGAAACAAGTACGAAAAAACGAATAATATTGACCAAGTAAGTGCCACTTATGCTCAGTATTTGAAAGGTTTATCATAATATTCTCGAAACACTCATAAAACAACCATCAGCCGTGCTTTGCACACCTACTTTCTAATATTTTTTTAAATCACTACGAATATGTTATTTTTTACTGCTAGCATTTGGCGAGACTCCAAACAACTGGTAGAATCGCGCCAATTTTAAAAAGCCAAGGTTTTAGCTCATATGACTAATAATTCTGACTCAAATACAAACCCTTCACTTAGCTACAAAGACGCTGGCGTCGATATCGATGCGGGAAATGAGCTAGTAGAAAGAATTAAAGGTGTCGCCAAAAAAACTCGAAGACCGGAAGTAATGGCCGGTCTAGGCGGTTTTGGCGCAATGTTTGAGTTGCCGAAGGGCTATAAAGAACCGGTTTTGATTTCCGGTACCGACGGTGTTGGCACAAAACTAAGATTAGCCATGGACTTCAATAAGCACGATACGATAGGTATTGATCTCGTTGCCATGTGCGTTAACGATCTTATTGTTGGTGGCGCAGAGCCATTATTCTTCCTTGACTATTACGCTACAGGTAAACTGAATGTTGACGTTGCTGCCGATGTAGTAACAGGCATTGGCGCTGGTTGCGACCTATCTGGTTGCTCACTAGTCGGCGGTGAAACTGCTGAAATGCCCGGCATGTACGAAGGCGAAGATTATGACTTGGCTGGTTTTTGCGTTGGCATTGCTGAGAAGTCTGAGATTATAGATGGCACCAAAGTTAAGGCTGGCGACAAGTTAATTGGCCTCGCTTCTTCAGGTCCACACTCGAATGGCTACTCTTTAATTCGCAAGATTATAGAAGTATCAAACGCTGACCTAAACCAGGAAATTGGCGATACCGACCTAAAATCGGCCTTGCTTGAGCCAACAAAGATTTACGTTAAATCTCTTCTTAAATTGATCAAAGAAGGTGAGGTGCATGCCCTTTCACATATCACGGGCGGTGGCTTACTTGAGAATATTCCTCGCGTAATACCTGAAGGAACTAAAGCAGTCATCGAGACCCAGAGCTGGGAATTGCCTGAAGTATTCAAATGGCTTCAATCAGCAGGTAACGTAAATCCTGTTGAAATGTATCGCACCTTCAACTGCGGTGTTGGCATGATCATCGCCGTTCCAGCCGGTTCAGAAGAATCAGCCATCAAGCTTTTAGAAGCTGAAGGCGAAAGTGCTTGGGTAATTGGTGAAATTGCCGACACATCTTCCGACGAAGAGCAAGTCCAACTAAATGGACTAGGCGCTTAGTAATGGAAGGACGAGATCCTGTTGTCGTTGTTTTGATATCGGGTAGCGGCAGCAACCTTCAAGCCTTAATCGACGCCTATCAACGTGAAGAAATCCCTGGAAAGATCAGCGCTGTTATTTCCAATAAGCCCCATGCTAAGGGCCTAGAGCGAGCTAAGAAAGCTGAGATTGATACTCATGTCATCGAACATCAAAAATTCGCTCAACGAGAGATTTTTGATGCAGAGCTGATTAAGACGATTGAGAAGCATCAACCGGATCTCGTGGTATTAGCGGGCTTTATGCGTATCTTAACCGATGATTTTGTCCGCCGTTTTGAAGGAAGAATGCTTAACATTCACCCCTCTCTTCTGCCTAAATATCCCGGCCTACATACTCATAAGCGTGCGCTTGAAGCAAAAGACAAAGAGCACGGCGTGAGTGTTCACTTTGTTACCGCTGAGCTTGATAGCGGCCCGAACATCATCCAGGCTATTGTACCAGTCTTAAATCAGGATACTGAAGAAACACTTGCCACCCGAGTACTTGAAAAGGAACACATCATTTACCCCATTGCGGTTAAGTGGTTTATCGATGGACGTCTTGAAATGAAAGATGGCCAAGCCTATCTGGATGGCGAGCAGTTGCCCGAAAGCGGCCTTAAGCTAGAGATTGAGCAGACTTTACACTAAGAGTCTGCGCCACCCTTGCGCTTCACCAACGATTATTCACTCTCTTTCTGAGCAATATCTGTAATCAAACGCCTAAACCACTGATGGTCCGCATTATGATGAAGTAAAGGACTCCAGGCCATCTTGAGATCGAATGCTGGTATATCGAAGGGCGGCTCTTTCATTACAAGCTTAGAGCTTTCACTTTTTAAACGCGCCGCGCGGCTCGGCAGCGTAGCCACTAAGTCATGCTGCTGCGCCAACAACATCGCCACCTGGTAATGACGGGTAAATACACTAATTTCGCGCTTTGCTCCAATACGATCCAGCGCTTCATCAACCCAACCCAAGCGCTGCACATCATTCGGGTTCACTCCAACACCCACACCAAAGCCAGTTTTACTCACCCAAATATGGCTGGCCTTTAGGTAGGCATCCAGATCGAAGCTATTGACCAAGGTGTTACTAGGGCTCATCAGGCATGAGAAGGTATCAGACCAGAGCGTTTTTTGGTGAAAAGACTGCGGCAAAGTATCAAAGCGATTAATCGCCATATCGACACGGCCTTGCTCAACATCTTCGAAAGATACATCACTGGGCGTTAAAACATCGAGCGTGATATTAGGCGCCTGCTTGCGAACTTCACTTAAAACAGCGGGAATCAAGGTAGATTCAGCGTAGTCGCTTGCCATCACGCGAAACACCCGATGGCTTTGAAGGTCAAAATCCCTATCCGGGTGAACTACACGATCGATATTGAATAATATCTCTCTCACCGCAGGCTTAAGGCTGAGCGCCAACTCAGTAGGCGCCATACCGTCACTGGTACGAACAAGCAATGGATCTTCGAACAGCAAGCGCAAACGCTTCAAACCATTACTCATCGCAGGCTGCGTAATACCAAGATGGTTTGCAGCCTTGGTGACGTTTTGCTCACGCAAAAGTACATCTAGGTGAACCAGCAAATTTAGATCAACATCACTTAGATTCATAGACCTAGACGCCCTTGGCTAATAACACTCAATTAAACTTAAACTTCATGGTAGATTTCACTACCTTCCTGTTTAAATTTCTCCGACATCTCACTCATACCTTCGTTCGCATCCTTTTCTGCTGCGTAATCACGAACTTCCTGAGATATTTTCATTGAACAAAACTTAGGGCCACACATTGAACAGAAATGTGCAACTTTAGCAGAGTCCTTAGGTAATGTTTCATCATGATAAGCACGAGCAGTATAAGGATCTAGCGCAAGGTTAAATTGATCTTCCCATCTAAACTCAAAACGAGCCTTTGACATAGCATTATCGTGAATCTGTGCACCAGGGTGGCCTTTTGCAAGGTCGGCAGCATGAGCCGCGATCTTATAGGTAATAAGGCCCTGTTTTACATCTTCTTTATTAGGTAGACCCAAGTGTTCCTTAGGCGTGACATAGCAAAGCATTGAACAACCATACCAGCCAATCAGTGCAGCACCAATGCCTGAGGTGAAGTGGTCATAGCCTGGTGCGATATCGGTAGTAAGTGGGCCAAGCGTGTAGAAAGGCGCTTCATCGCAATGCTTGAGCTGCTCTTCCATATTCGCCTTAATCATATGCATCGGCACATGACCCGGGCCTTCAATAAAGGTTTGCACATCGTGCTTCCAAGCTATCTTGGTAAGCTCGCCTAAAGTACGAAGCTCTGAGAATTGCGCCTCATCATTTGCATCAGCAATTGAACCTGGGCGTAAACCATCACCAAGTGAAAAGCACACATCATAGGCTTTCATAATCTCGCAAATTTCTTCAAAATGCGTATAGAGGAAGTTTTCCTTGTGATGAGCAAGGCACCATTTAGCCATAATTGAACCACCACGACTAACGATCCCGGTGACTCGATTCGCCGTCATAGGCACATAGCGCAATAACACACCTGCATGGATAGTGAAGTAATCAACTCCCTGCTCCGCCTGCTCAATTAAAGTATCACGGAACAACTCCCAGGTAAGATCTTCGGCAACCCCGCCACATTTTTCAAGCGCCTGATAAATCGGCACCGTACCAATCGGTACAGAAGAGTTTCGAATGACCCATTCACGTGTCTCATGAATATTCTGGCCTGTAGACAAATCCATTACGGTGTCACCACCCCAACGCGTCGACCAAACTGTTTTCTCGACTTCTTCCTGAATAGAAGATGTCACCGCAGAATTACCAATATTGGCATTCACCTTGGTGCGGAAGTTCCGACCAATAATCATCGGTTCGGTTTCCGGATGGTTGATATTACAAGGAATGACAGCACGACCACGAGCGACTTCGTCTCTGACAAATTCCGGGGTAATCATTTTAGGAATAGAAGCGCCGAAAGACTCGCCTGGATGCTGGTTAGCTAGCGCTTCATCCATCTGCGCCTCGCTTAAAGCCAGATTTTCTCGAATAGCGATATATTCCATTTCCGGCGTAATGATACCCTGACGAGCGTAATACAGTTGCGTGACATTCTTTCCGGCTTTTGCTTTTAGAGGTTTACGCTTATGCTCAAAACGCAAGCCATCCAAGGCTAGGTTTTGATCACGTACATTTGCGTACTCAGAACTAAAACCAGGTAACTCTTCAGTATCATTTCGTTCAGCAACCCACTCATCGCGTAAGGGCATTAGCCCTTTTGTGACGTCAACTTCTATCTCGGGGTCTGTATAGGGGCCGGAGGTGTCATAAACTCTAACTGGAGGGTTATCCTCAAGCTCGCCATTCTGCAACTGAGTTGGGGTAAGTGAAATTTCACGCATCGCTACGCGAATATCTTTACGACTGCCTTCTACATATACTTTTTTTGAGGCTGGAAAAGGCTGGGTAGATAACTCATCTACGTAAGCTGTATCACCCAGTTTCTTTAACGAATCGTTTTTCATCTATTGCTCCGCATATCCGGTATTACGAGTGTGGTAAGTAAGGAAGCAATTAGAATCATCGGTCTAGTCTTGATGAATTCTTGTTCCCTACGCTGGTTCTAACCAATCAGGTTCAACGGGTCCCTATCTGCCTACAAAATGTAGAACAACAAATAATTGGATATATCCCAAGAATTTATGTGGTCTCAGCATTCGCAAATCATCAAGCGATAAAATGACAGATGCTCCCCGACAAGATTTTCATCGATTTTAGGGAGTGTTGAATGATATGGCAAGAAATAAGCGCTTTAGCATCGCCTAACGAGGAAAAATAGCCGAGAAGGAGCTACCTCGCCCCACCTCGCTATCGAGAACAATTCGACCATGATTCAGCGCGAGCATTTCGCAGCATATTGCTAAACCATAGCCATCACCTTCAATCTCACTATTCTCATGGGAATCTTGGCGCTGATATAGTTTGAAAATGCTTTCACGCTGTCCTTGAGGAACACCACAGCCTGTATCATTTACTTCAAGAGTAACGCACTTGCCGACCTGCTCATCAAAACTGGGACGAAGAGATACTTCAATAGCTCCCGCTTGCGTATATTTAATTGCGTTGGAGATAAGGTTGATCGCAATTTGCTTAAAGTGCTGCCTGTCTGCCAAGGCGTATATGTCAGAATCCGAAATCTCAGAGCGAAAATCCAAGCCTTTTTTCTTGGCAAGGGTTTCACCTTGTACACACGCTTCTTCAAGCGCAGGCACTGCATTGAAGCGGGAAATGTCGGCAGCCAGCTTTCCAGCTTCTACCCGCGTAGAATCCAAAGTCGTGCTGATCTGTTCAGCGAGCTGCTGACCGCCCCCGATAATTCGGTCGAACAAAGATAGCTGCGTTTCACTACACTGACTAGACAACTTTGATTTAAGAATGCCAGCGTAACCGACAACTGCATTCAAGGGTGAGCGCAATTCATGCACCATCATTGCCAAGTATTCTTTTCGAGTACGTTCTTTTTCGAGCTCCAGGCTTCGTTCAAACTCTTGACGCTGAAGTTCCATTTCTTTATTACTGGTCACATCTAACCCTGAAAGCAATACTGCGCTACCTTGACTGCCATCACTAATATGGAAACTCCATAAAAAGTGTGATGTCTTATCGTTATTTTCTTCAGCATTTGCAGAAGACTCGATATTCTCTAGACCACCCTGCTCTATTGCTTTGCCGACCAGAGCAGCAAGATCTCTGGGTAAAATAGCGGGCGCCCCTTCATCGTCAAATCCAAACTCAAGCATTAGATCAGTCATTGCAGGGTTACTAAAAAGAATCAGGCCTTGATCATCAAGCTCCAGCAATGGGGAGGGATTTATTTCAGTAAAAAATGAAAGCTTCTTGAGCTCTTCAAGCTGAAAGCCTTGCTGCTCGCAGGTAGTGAAAAGAATCATGCAGCTGCCATCATCGGTATAACTTCTACGGTAACTGACGGCAATGTTTTCAGAATTCTTATGCGTCCAATAGCATTCCTGTGGCGCTAGCTGAGCTTCACCCTGTTTTGCCAAGGGGCACTCCTCAGCTTCGTGATGAGTATAAATACTATGACGGCAAAATAGATCATGAGCAGTACCGCCCTCCGCTGCTTTTTCGGCAATAGCATCAATATCCCAGCCTAACATGGCCTGGCCTGCCTTGTTTAAGAACTGAATACAACCGTCACTATCGACAAGCAACACACCTTCAGGTAAAGCATCCAAGGTAATAGAAGTGATATCAAAAGAAGGACTCACGAAAGGTCTACTCGCAATAACTGTGCAGGGTCAGCGCCTGGGACGGTTAGATCCAAGACAGAAGTAATCGACAGCTCTTTATCTGTCTTGATTTTTGCAAGGTTAATCACCTTGGGCTTAATATGCGCCATCCCTGCCATATCGTAAACAACCTTTACGACAGGTAATTTTGGTTGATCGGCATCGATCTCAAGAACAATACCTTTTTCTTTGTTGCTTAGCTGGACAGCACTACCCACCGGATAAACACTCAATAGACTAATCAGCGCTGACACGGAAGGCTCATCAAGTTTTTCATTTTTGGCCTCTTTATATAGATTAGCAAGAGCGCCATGAGGTGTTACCGCAGGCCTATCAAGCAAGCCGTGGACTAACTCATCATACCTGACAACCACTGCGAAAACCTTACTTAAAGGATGTATCTGATCAGACTTAAGTCCAGAAGGGTAACCGCTTCCATCCAGGTGCTCATGATGCTCGGTAATAATGCGCATTACGATTGAACTGAGCTCACAGTTTTGTTTTAACGACCGTAAGCCTATCGAGACATGCTGATAAATTAACTTCTTTTCACTCGCCGTATAAGGTGATGCCTTACCAAGCAAATGCATAGGCAGTTTTAGCCAACCCGTATCGTGAAAAAATGCGGCTAAAGCGAGCGCCTGTTGTGCATCGTCACCTAAGCTGAGCTTGATAGATATACTTAAGACTAAACTAAATGAAGCGAAAGTATGATTTGCGAGCGAAGCATCTTTACGCTGAATATTGATAAGGATAGCGAGTGCTTGGTTATTCCGCTGTAGACTAGACAGCGTAGCGTCAATTAAAGGCGAAACCTGCCGAGCATCAACCACTTTATCGTTTTTGAGAGCTTCATTGATCTCATCTGCCAGCTTCTCAACTTTGCCCTTTAACTCTTTAGCAACACCAAGCTCCTGACCAATAGACGTACGCTCAGGCAATTTTTCCTTAGCACTTGCTTCTGAAACTGGCTTATCTTTCGCAGCCTGATCTTCTTGTGATTTATCAGTCTCTTGTGAGGACTTATCACGAATAACATCAGCTGGCGTTTCTACATCAACACCCTTTGAGGTATCAATCGAGAGCTGCTTGACACCCGCCTTGAGCAGCTTATCAATTTGAGCGGCATTTTTTATCTTCAAGTGGTGATACATGAAGGGGCTGTCAATCCACGATATATCGAGCTGGGTAATATACATACCAACCTTAAGTAAGGATATAGGGATCTTTTTTACTGCCATGCGAAGGAATGCCTAAACTCAGTGAATAGTGTCAGCTTTATTTACACTAAATTATAGGCCTTCCTGAGAGAATTTGTACTATGTTTTCACGATTAATTTAAGTTTTTATAGGTATTACCCTTCAGACAAAAGCTTTACGTACCCAGGTGATATATCTTGATCAATATAAGCCATACCCAGCTTATTTAGATATTCATTACGATCAGCTTTCATTAGGTTTATATCTAACGCGCCCGCCTCATTATCTTGATAAAGTGCAGCCAAAAACGCCATATAATGCTCTCCCTCCTTTACCATCAAAAGACTTGCAGCGCCAACATCCGGCCTAACTTTAGAAAGCAGATCACCTGGCAGCTTAACTTCGTAAACAACTGGCGACTCATCACCCTCGACTCGCACACTACGACTTCTAACCGCCTGCTGAGCCCAATAAAACGCAAGCTCCTTACTCTGTGTTAGGAATACCGGATCATGTGTCTCGGTGTAGTTATTACCAATCGTTGCCATAGTCTTCTTAGCAGCCTGATTCATAACCTTATCACCCGAACGCTTAAGCCCCGCACCATTAATAGAGGTAACCAGCGCAGACGAAGTACCGTGGTACCACACATCGCCGCTCGCGAAGCCATCTTTGCCGAGAAGGTCTTTAGCATCTTGCAGATAGGAAGGAGTGTCAATCATGATAAGTTGCCCTTTTTATAGGGTGCGCGGTGCGCACCAAAATACGTAGTGATGCGCATTGCGCACCCTATAAACTATAGTCTAAAGATTAAAAGGGGTTAGACTCACTGACTCTGCCCTCTTTTAATCTCCACAAAAAAGGCGACTCTAGAGTCGCCTTTTTCTAAACACATTAAGCATCTTTCAATAATACATTATCAAAAAAGCTTAACTAGCCAGTCTCAGATTAAGAGAACTGGTTAGAAGTGTTCTTAGCACCGCCTGCCTTAAGAGCACGCTCACCAGCAAAGTATTCTTTGTGGTCGTCACCGATGTCAGAACCTGACATGTTTTGGTGCTTAACACATGCGATGCCTTGACGGATCTCTTTACGCTGAACGCCAGCAACGTAACCCAACATACCCATATCACCAAAGTAGTTCTGAGCCAAGTTATCAACAGACAATGCAGTCGTGTGATAAGTTGGTAGAGTAATCAAGTGGTGGAATACGTTCGCTTCACGAGCAGTATCCGCTTGGAATGTACGAGTACGTTCGTCAGCAACTGCAGACAACTCAGACTCATCGTATTCAGCAGACATCAGGTTGTTACGATCGTATGCAGATACGTCTTTACCTTCTTCTACCCATGTATCATAAGTTTGCTGACGGAAGTTCAAGGTCCAGTTGAAAGATGGAGAGTTGTTATAAACAAGCTTCGCATCTGGGTGTACTTTACGTACGTCGTCCATCATGCCTTTGATCTCGTGTACAGTTGGTACTGCAGTTTCGATCCAAAGCAAGTCAGCACCAGCATTAAGCGCACCGATACAATCGAATACACAACGCTCATGACCAGTACCTGAACGGAACTGGTATAGGCCAGAAGGAAGACGTTTAGGACGAACAAGCTTGCCGTCACGGCTGATTAGCACATCACCAGGAGCTGTTTCTTCTGGAGTAACTTCTTCAACATCTAGGTAAGAGTTGTAGATATCACCAGAATCGCCCGGCTCGTTAACTACTGCGATTTCTTTAGTAAGACCAGCACCTTCAGAGTCAGTACGTGCAACGATGATACCGTTGTCAATACCTAGCTCAAGGAAAGCGTGACGCAATGCACGGATCTTAGCGTGGAAGTCAGCGTGAGGAACAGTTACTTTACCATCCTGGTGACCACATTGCTTTTCATCAGCAACTTGGTTTTCGATCTGTAGTGCACAAGCACCCGCTTCGATCATCTGCTTAGCCATTAGGTAAGTCGCTTCAGCGTTACCAAAACCAGCATCGATATCAGCAATAATTGGCACAACGTGAGTTACGTGGTTGTCAATTTGATCTTGGATTTCAGCAGCTTTTGCTGAATCGCCAGCTTCGTTAGCAGCGTCTAGAGCACGGAAAAGACCGCCTAGTTCACGCGCATCAGCTTGACGTAGGAATGTGTATAGCTCTTCAACCAACGATGCAACAGCAGTTTTTTCGTGCATTGATTGGTCAGGAAGTGGACCGAAGTCTGAACGTAGTGCAGCAACCATCCAACCAGAAAGGTACAAGTAACGACGGTCAGTCTTGCCACCGAAGTGCTTCTTGATAGAGATCATCTTCTGTTGGCCGACAAAACCGTGCCAGCAACCTAGAGACTGCGTGTACTTAGTTTTATCTTTATCAAATTCAGCCATGTCAGCGTTCATGATATCAGCAGTGTATTGCGCGATATCAAGACCAGTCTTGAATTTGTTTTGAGCGCGCATGCGTGCAATTGACTCAGGGTTGATTGCAGCCCAGCTATCACCTTTTGCTTCTACAACAGATGCTACTGCTTTGATCTCGTCTTGGTATTGTGACATTTTACGTATCCCTTATGTTTAGGAATGAAACCCCCTTCCTTTATATGCGACAACTCAACTGCAAATAACTTAGAAAGAAGCGTGATTTGAATTTCGAGCAGAATTCTAATTAAATGACAGGAATAAATGAAATATATAGTTTATATATCCGGTATACATGAAACTTATAAACCCAAGCATACCGCATTGATAAATAGTTTTTAACTCCAATCTATCAACAGGTTATAGAGATGCTCTAGATTTTACTTAAATTATGAGCAAAGTATGAGCGAAACAAAAAGCTACGCTTTTTGACAAAATGCAATAGACAAATACAGCTATTTATATGACAAAACTCTCAGATCTGAGTACAACTCAATCAAGCAGCATGACTTTCAAGCTTCTTACCAGCCTGAATATCTTCGTCAAAGTTAACCGTTTTTATATTAGGTAACGCCGCAACTTTACGCATTATCCCAACACCCTCTGTATCAAAGTTTGCAATCATTTCTTCGCTAACTTTAATCGGCTCACCCACACACAGACCAATGTTTGCCGGTTTAAGGCGCCAACTATTGCCTATATCAGAGCCACCCACGAGACTAATAGGTAAAACCACATCATCAGGCCTAAAATAGGCTTGCACGAACCGAGGGCTGACATACTTCATTGTGACACTTCCGTCCTTGGCAACATATGAACGAGAGCCTTCAGGGAATATCAAAAACGGCTCATACATAATGGATTTGAATAACTCGTAATCCTCACGATCCAATTCATCCAAAGCACAAGTTTGCCTAACGTCTGCCAAGTATTGGGCCAGATCATGTTTTTCAACCCGCATGAGCTGAGCAGAGATCTGAGAAAACCGGGCGCGATCTGATCGAATAAACTTATTCATAAAGTCGCTATAA
>NZ_LWFE01000003.1:0-5953 GCF_001635675.1 Oleiphilus sp. HI0061
GGGCATTGCGTTTCTTTATTAGCGAACCACCTGATTTCCCACAACTCAGGGCGACAAGCACTGCTTTGCAAATCACATGAGTCAAACCCCTCTACCCGGGTAGAAGTACACAAGTCTAAAGATGACCCCTAGACAGTGATTGATATCCTCTCAGGCACCCCTTCTCAGGATTTGTCTCAGTATGCAATTCTCACGCGAGTTTGGAGTCAGACGGTGGGCATTGAGCTCGCGTTGTTAGAAGCCGGCATCAATTACCATATGGATGGCTACCCCGGTGTATTCCACTCCAATGAAGCGCAAAGTATTTGCGCACTGTTGGAGTTGGCATGTGGACACTTTAAAACCATGTCTACTGAGCAACGGGCTTTGAAACTGGACCTTCTGTTTCATTTTCCACATGTGGGTTTACCCGACACACAGATCAAGGCCTTTTGTCATACACTTGCTCAGCATGACAGCAATTGGGGACAATTGACCAAGGAAGCCATACCTGAAGATATTAAGCGTATACAAGCTATAAAATTAGAACGGCTGGCAAGAGCACTGAATGCGCTAGAGAACAAACCGCAGCCCTTAGCCGCGACCTTTGCAAGCTATTTTAATGAAACTGAATTATATGAAGGGATTCGTTCTCTTAGCCTGAGCCACGATCATGCAGAGGAAAAAGTCGCCTCAATTCAGGGAATTGCCCGCTTTCTAGCTCAACACAAGCTTAGCCTCGAAGATACGCTCAAGCTTTTTATTAAGCTACAACAAGACTCCGAGCAACATAACCATAAGACTAAAAAAACCGATACGGTCCAGCTATCGACCATTCATCGCGCAAAAGGCCTCGAGTGGAAACAAGTCATTATTCCCGGTCTCAACAACAAAACCCTGCCCTATACCTACAAAGATGAAATGCTAAGCAAAGCCTTGCTCGAAAGTGAAAGGCGTCTGTTATACGTCGCAATGACGCGTGCCAAAGAATGCTTACACCTCCTTATTCCTGAAGATGTTTCGAACAGCAAAGCTCAAATTTCACGTTTCCAGCATGAGCTTAATATCCCGCAAAGCACAGCGTTGGGAAGTGCTCTGGATAGTAAGCAAATAGAAGTCGCATTAGGCAAACCAAGTCGTATTACGAGGCAATATGCAGAAGAGTTACGGTGCACCTTGGTCGCTAGTGATATGGCTTCAGAAAATACTTCAACGAGCAGTGCAATATGGTTCGCAAATACGGTTAAGCATGTAGTACTTGGCTTAGGTTGGGTAAAAGAAGAGTCAGGAAATGCTTTTTCAGTCGAATTCGAAGATAAAGAGCTACGCACATTCAGTAAAGAAACAGCAGATCGCTTCTTTACTGTATTGGACTAGGCTTTCAAGCGCCTAATCGCTATTTGGTAGCGCCCTGATACCGCCCATTTCATCAATGGCCACATAGATAAAAACAGCTTCGGTAATCTTACGGGTTTGACTACCTCGTGTATCGGTTCCGAAAACCTCTACTCGAATTTTCATCGAACTACGCCCGGTATCCATTAGCTCGGTATAGCAACTTACTTGGTCACCGATAGAAACTGGCGATAAAAACTCTACTCTTTCAATCGCAACAGTCGCTGAGCGGCCTTTAGATATCTGGCTCGCTGCGGTCGCTGCGGCCAAATCCATCTGTTCCATTAACCAGCCAGCGTAAATGTCACCATGTACATTGGTATTACGAGGCATCGCAATGACTTGCAAAGTCAGACGACCCGAAGGCCCCAAACCCGATTCAGATGAATTCATTTGATCTCTTTCCTTTAATAAAGCGGCTTGCTTTCAGTATAGCCAAGATCGGAAAAGTGCCAGTGAAAATCATACACATGTGACCAAAACTTGAACTGGCCCCGAATATTTCATTTTTTGTCATAAAAATTGGTCAATGCCGAAGCGACTTTCTTAGATTTAGCTATCTAAGCAATACAACAACTCCCCGCTAAGCCCCGTAGATATGGGATCTAACAGTTTTTTTACATTCTTATGACACTTATGTGACAAACAAGACGGAGCTGTCACATAACTGTAACATTGCATCTTTATAGTGGCCTCATCAAGAAAGTAAGCAAACAAATTTTTCGGCAATTAAGCCACTTAGGAGCACTCAAGATGATAAAGAAAATAGTTAGTATCTTAGCCCTCAGTACATTAGGTGCTGTGAGCACTGCACACGCAGATGTTGATCCAAACCTTCCTAAATACGAGAAAGCCAGTGGCGTTTCAGGCAACCTTTCAAGTGTTGGTTCTGATACCTTGGCAAACCTGATGACACTTTGGGCCGAAGACTTTAAGCGTAACTACCCAAATGTAAACATTCAGATTCAAGCAGCGGGTTCTTCAACTGCGCCTCCAGCTTTGACTGAAGGTACCTCAAACATTGGCCCAATGAGCCGTATGATGAAAGACAAAGAGCGCGGCGCATTCGAAAAGCGTCACGGTTATGCGCCAACAGCCGTTCCAGTTGCAATCGATGCATTAGCAGTATTCGTAAACAAAGATAACCCAATCAAAGGTTTGACTATTCCTCAGATCGACGCGGTTTTTTCATCTACTCGTAAGTGTGGCTTCGACAAAGAAGTAAAAACTTGGGGTGACTTGGGTGTGACGGGTAACTTGGCTGGCCAAACTGTTCAGCTTTTCGGTCGTAACTCTGTATCAGGTACTTACGGTTACTTCAAAAAGAAAGCACTATGTAAAGGTGACTTCAAGAACAACGTAAATGAGCAGCCAGGTTCAGCATCAGTTGTTCAGGGCGTATCTGAGTCTATCAACGGTATCGGTTACTCAGGTATCGGTTACAAGACTGCATCTGTTCGCGCACTACCACTTAGCAAAAAAGCAAGCCAGCCATTTGTTGAAGCGACTTCAGCAAACGCGGTAACAGGCAAATATCCACTATCTCGCTTCCTATATGTTTACATCAATAAAGCGCCTAACAAAGACTTGTCTCCACTTGAAGCAGAGTTTGTTAAGTCAGTATTGTCTCAGCAAGGTCAGGAAGTTGTGGTAAAAGACGGTTACGTTCCACTACCTTCAAAAGTTGCTGAAAAGAGCTTGAAGGAACTTGGCCTACTGTAAATAACACAGGCTACTTCCGTCAGGGATGACGGTTACAAATTGTAATATAATAAAAAATCTTCTCACCATTCTATGATGAGGAGATTTTTACTTTATAATACGCGCACTTTTTACACGCTAAATCTTATTCGCAAAGATAATCTGGACATGACGACTATGAATAAAGCTGCTGTATCTGAGCCACCTAAGCTCGACTTTGATAGCCCTAAACTCGTACGCTACCGTAAGATTAGGAAGATCAAAGACCAGGTTGCAAGCACCTCTATTGGCATGGGAGGAGGCAGTGTCATCTTGGCGATCACGCTGATTTTCTTCTATCTGCTTTATGAAGTTATGCCATTGTTCGAGTCGGCTGAAATTGAGGCCGTCAGTGAATACCAAGTTCCAGCAGCAGACTCAGGCACAACGCTATACTACGCCATGGAAGAGCAAGCTGAAAAAGCCCTTCGTGTGACGGATCAGGGCAATATTATCTTCTTCAATACGCAAGACGGCAGCGTTGTCAGTAATCAGCGCCTACCCATCCCTGAAGGCGTTAGTGTCACAAGCGTCAGTGCTGCAGAGCCCGCCAGTCGCACTATTTTGGCAGGTTTGAGTAATGGCCAAATTATTATCGTTAAGCACAGCTACAAGATCACCTATCCAAACGATAAGCGCCTTATTACGCCTTATATCGAGTTTCCCTTTGGCGAAGAGCCAATGGATATGGACGAATCAGGGCACCCAATTACATTTGTCTCATTATCATTAACTGAAGACGCCATTTTGATCGTTGGCGCGAATGATCAAAGTGAACTGTTCTCAACTCGCTTCTCAAAAGAAGAAAACTTCATGACCGGTGAGGTAATGCTTGAAGCAGAGCCTGTTAGCATGCCGACATTGAATAGTGAACCAAAGTTCGTCATCGCTGAACCCGGTATGCGCTGGGTTTTTGTAGCATCGGAAAAAGACATCAACATCTTCGACCTGGCCGATAACGAACAGGCGACCATTAACGGCACCGTTCATTTGCCCGAGAACAGAGACATTATCGGCATGGAACTTTTACTTGGCGGTTCCTCTATATTGGTGACTGAGTCCGGCGGGATTGTTTCTCAATGGTTTATGGTTCGTGACGACAACAACCACTACTCATTACAGCGAATTCGTGACTTCTCAATTGATGAAGATTCTACGGCAGAAATCACATCAATCGCCATTGAACACCGCCGAAAAGGCTTTGCCTCGGTAGATGATAGCGGCACCATTTCTTTGTTCAACACGACTGCTCACAGCACAACATTAGAGAAGAAAGTAAGCGACGCCGCCATCACACATGCCAGCATCGCACCTCGCGCTAACTATGTATTAGTCGAAAATGAGCAAGGTCAGATTAGCTTCTGGCACATTGACAACGAACACCCTGAAATTTCTTTCTCAGCCCTATGGCAAGAAGTTTGGTACGAAGGGTACCAAGAGCCAGAGTACGTTTGGCAGTCTTCAGCCTCTAACAACGACTTTGAACCAAAGTACAGCCTGTCGCCACTTGCCTTTGGTACATTAAAAGCAGCATTTTACGCTATGCTAGTCGCGACGCCACTTGCTATCTGCGGCGCGCTATATACGGCTTACTTCATGGCACCCGCACTGCGTCGTAAAGTGAAGCCTTCGATAGAACTTATGGAAGCACTACCGACGGTTATCCTCGGTTTCTTGGCAGGTCTGTTTTTCGCGCCATTCATGGAAGATCACTTACCAGGCATCTTTGCTTGGCTCTTGATTACCCCGCTCTCTTTACTTGCGTTTGGCTTCATTTGGGTGAACTTACCCGACCGAATTAGACACGCCGTACCGGAAGGCTGGGACCCCGTGCTGTTAATTCCGGTTATCTTGTTAGCCTCGTGGTTCAGTATCGAAATTAGCCCGGTATTGGAAGTCGCCTTCTTTGGCGGCGATATGCGGTCTTGGTTGACCAATGAAATGGGCATCGATTTTGACCAGCGTAACGCCTTAGTCGTGGGCGCCGCGATGGGCTTTGCCGTCATTCCTACTATCTTCTCGATTACTGAAGATGCGATTTTCAGTGTACCGAAGCATTTGAGCTATGGCTCTCTGGCATTGGGTGCTACCCAGTGGCAAACCATGACTCGCGTCATTCTTCCTACGGCAAGCCCGGGTATCTTCTCTGCTGTAATGATCGGTATGGGTCGTGCAGTTGGTGAAACCATGATCGTATTGATGGCAACGGGTAACACGCCAATCATGGATGTGAATATTTTTGAAGGCATGAGAACCTTGTCTGCCAACATCGCAGTTGAAATGCCAGAATCCGAAGTCGGCAGTACACACTACCGTATCTTGTTCCTGGCAGCCTTTGTATTGTTCCTCTTTACCTTTGTTGTTAACACCTTTGCTGAATGGGTTCGTCAGAGCCTTCGTTCTAAGTACAGCGTAATTTAAGGATTAAAATCATGAGAGTACCTTTAAAGAAATGGTTTAAAGACGGCGATCCTTGGGTTTGGTTAAACGCTGGCGCGGTCGCAATCAGCTTGGTGATGGTCTTTAGCCTGTTAATCCTGATCGCTTCACGTGGTTTAGTGCACTTCTGGGCACATGATGTCGTCGAGGCTGATGTAGAAAACCGAAATGGCGGTACCTATAAAATCATGGGTGAGCTGGTCGAAACAGAAAGTGTTTCTGCTGTTCAGCTGAGAGAGGCTGGTTACAAGGTTCCTCAAGGCGTCGAGTTTATGGATCGTCACCTGCTTAAAATGGGTAACCGGGATGTAACGGGCAGTGACTTCCGCTGGGTATTGGATGCCTCCTTAAGTAATCGTCATTACCCTGAAGATATTATCGCAATGGAACGTCGCGAATG
>NZ_LWFE01000004.1:0-931 GCF_001635675.1 Oleiphilus sp. HI0061
GTAGCCACCCCGGAGGCACCATGCACAGACTATCCAATCTCGATGCTTCATTTTTACACCTCGAATCTGCCAGATCACCCATGCACATCGGCTGCACGCTGACCTTTTCTCAGCCTAAGAACAAGACAATGACCTTCGAGCAGTTCAAGAGTCATATTCAATCGCATCTGTCGATATCGCCTGTTTTTAGAAAGAAGCTGGCGACACAAATCCTAGACCTTGATCGACCAGCCTGGTTAGACGATGAGAGCTTTGATATTGATCAACACTTGTTCCACACAAGTTTGAAAGGTGAGCTGCACGAACATGACAAAAAGCAGGTTATCAACCAGTTCTTTAGTCGCGCACTAAATCATCACAGGCCTTTGTGGGAAATAATGTATATGGAAAGTGAAAACAAGCCGGATGAGTTTTTTGTCCTGCTGAAGTTTCACCATGCCGCAGTCGATGGTATGTCTGCCGAGCATATTCTCGCTGGCTTACTAAGCCCTAAAAGCGCCCCGCAAGCCGAGCTTACCGATGATTGGAAACCCGAACACCAAGACTTGCCGAGCACCGTTTATGAAATTGGTAGCAAGCACATTCAAAACGCCTATCGCAGCCCACTTAAGGTTTACGGCCTAGCTAAACGTCTGAGTCACTCTATCTTCAGCTCCCAAGCACTTAGAATGCTCGATAAGGAACAGCGTCCTCCGCACTTTTTCACCGCACCTGAAACGCCGTTCAATCAAGCAATCAGTAAAAAGCATTTCTTTGCAAGCGCCCATCTACCGCTCTACAAAGTAAAGGAAATTAGAAAGGCCTACACGGGCAGCACAATCAATGATGTTGTATTAGCAATCTGCTCAGGTGCTCTGCGAAAGAACCTGGAAACAAGCAATGAGCTTCCTGAAGAATCTTTAGTCGCTATGATTCCCGTATCAAAACGAGA
>NZ_LWFE01000005.1:0-1589 GCF_001635675.1 Oleiphilus sp. HI0061
CATTTAGCTCTCGAACCAAGTCAAACATCACGGCCAATGCTTCAGGCGTATTAAAGTCATCATCCATCGCTGTTTTAAAGCGCTCAAGATAAGACTCAACGCGCGCTTCAGAACTTAGCTCTGCCTCGCTCAAACCACGTAAAGACTGATATAAACGATCCAAGGTTGCTTGCGCTTCAACCAGGTTATCTTCGGAATAATCAACCTGACTACGATAGTGGCTAGACACTAGGAAGTAACGAATCACTTCAGCCGGATACTTTTCCAAGACTTCGCGAATGGTGAAGAAGTTACCCAAAGATTTAGACATCTTTTCTTTGTTTACACGAACAGCGCCTGCATGCATCCAGTAGTTCACATACTTCTGACCGGTTGCACCTTCAGACTGGGCAATTTCATTTTCATGATGTGGGAATTTTAAGTCTGGCCCGCCCCCATGAATATCAAAGGTATCACCCAAACAGCAAGTCGACATGGCTGAGCATTCAATATGCCAGCCAGGGCGACCATTCCCCCACGGGGATTCCCAGCTAGCCTCGCCTTCTTTTGCCGCTTTCCACAAAACAAAATCCAGTGGATTACGCTTATGCTTTTCAACATCGATACGCGCACCCGCCAACAGCTCTTCGGTATTACGCTTGCTTAGCTTACCGTAGGTTTCAAACTTATCGATCGCATAATAGACATCGCCATTGTCGGCAGCATAAGCATGCTCGTTGTCGATCAGACGTTGAATCATATCGATAATTTCCTGGATATGCGCCGTCGCTCTCGGCTCCTGGTCTGGAGACTTCACCGACAACGCCGCTTCATCCTCATGCATCGCATCGATAAAGCGCTGCGTTAAAGCATCGTAGGCCTCTCCATTCTCCGCCGCTCGGGCGAAGATCTTGTCATCTACATCGGTGATATTTCGGATATACGTAACGTCGTAGCCAGAGTGGCGCAAGTAACGCGTAATCACGTCAAAGCTGACCAGCACGCGAGCATGACCGATATGGCAATAGTCATACACCGTCATCCCACAGACATACATTTTGACTTTGTTTTCTTCAAGCGGCTTAAATACTTCTTTCTCTGCAGATAGCGTATTATAAATTTTCAATGACATATTCTTTACTCCATCTACTCTTACTTATTTGCTTGCCCAATTATCTTTTAAACCAATTGTGCGATTGAATACGACCTTACCTTCACTAGGCTTATGGTCATATCGATCGGCAACAAAGTAGCCTTCTCGCTCAAATTGGAAATTCGCCTCAGGCTCCGCTTTTGCTGCATCAGGCTCAAGGTAAGCCTTAATCACACTAAAGCTTTCAGGGTTAACATGCGTCATAAAATCTTCTTCACCCGCATCTGGGTTAGCATGATTGAAAAGACGGTCATATAAACGCACTTCCGCCTCGACACTCTGCTCAGCAGATACCCAGTGAATAACACCGCGAGGCTTAATTCCTTCGATATTATTGCCTACCGAGTCAGCAACCAAGCTAGCTTTCACTTCAACAATTTCACCCTGTAATCTTCAGGGTCTAATTGAAGAATACCCAAAGCTTCACCTAAAGAACGAAGCGTACTAGCCAAGGCCG
>NZ_LWFE01000006.1:0-1014 GCF_001635675.1 Oleiphilus sp. HI0061
TTGATTCATTAGTGTGCTGCCTCTGATTGTTGTTTTTTAGTAGTCATCGAAGCTTCCGGCGCGAAGGCATCCTCATCGATACAGAGTATCTTGGGTAGTCCCCTTCTATTGCATAAGCCGGTAGATTTGCATTACTAGAGCACACTTTACCGCCTTGGGTAAATACCATATCGCGTAAGAAGACCATGCAAGTGGGGCTAAGGAAACTAATAAAGCAGGCTAACGCTCCATACAACACAGTCTATATGAGACTAATAGCGACATTCAAAACCTGAGCGATTAAGAACACCACTAAAGAATCAGACCTCTACTAGCGCTTCTATCAAATACAGCTCTTTAATCTTCTCGGGCAACTCAATTATCTTTCTCGCTTCAAGGTCCATCCAGCCCACCACACAACGATGAACTGCCGATAGTTCACCATTGGCCTTATAGATATTTTGTAGCATCTGCACAGTTTTGGTAAAACCAGTTGGCTCACCTGGCTCCACTGTTACGCGCAACTCATCACCTATATTAACTTCGGCTTTGTACTCAGTCTCTTCCTTAAAAAGAACGGGGCCTACATTATGTTGCTTAAACCACTTCGCCGTCATACCGATCTCATTAAGAAACGCAACTCGAGTATGCGCACACAGATCAGAATAAGCAGAATGCCTCATATGCTGATTCGCATCACAGTCAGCCCATCGCACTTCAATAGTCTTTTCATATAACGCTTCAGTTTGCTTGCTCATAACGACCTCTTTACAACGAGCGATCAAAAAATTCGAGTTCAGTATGCAGGCAGAGAACACATAAATACAATTCATTATTATTATGTATGCTATGATTTTAAATCATACCAATAGCTGTGGGTTAGCCTTGCTCATGAATCTAGTCACACTTCGCCAGTTCGATCTGAATAGCCTTGTAGTATTAAAACTGTTGCTGGAAACAAAGCATGTCACACGGGCGGCAGAACAATTAAACCTCACACAATCAGCAGTTAGCCGAACCTTGGGTAAACTAAGA
>NZ_LWFE01000007.1:0-877 GCF_001635675.1 Oleiphilus sp. HI0061
GATCTAGACAATTTACCGAAGCATTCAAGACACCGTCGTAATACCAGCGAATATGCAAATCATTAGAAGAAAACGATACATCTTTTACCTGGGAATAAGGTTTGATCCATTCAAGGCGCTTTCCCTGCTCTGCCCAGAACGATTCATTGTCATCCTGCGACTGCTGATAAAGCGCTTGATAACGGTCTTGATCGATATTAGTGCGGGCTTTAGCCTGCGCGTGAATGGGATAAACTTTTTGATTACTCATGAGATGTCTCCGGTCCTTGTAGAGCCTCACTATTCAGAGTCTCTTTTTATTCTTTATGAGTCACCGGAAGAGTCGACTAAAGACGCATACTTGATTGATTCTAATAAACTTTCCAGTGGTATATCTTCAGCTGAGGAGCGAATTGCTCGCGCTAGAACTTGTTGATCACCAAAACCAGAAGCGTCATAACGGGCTTTGGATTGTCTGAGCTTTATCGACTGGCGGTATTCATCCAAACCGATGCGTTCATAATCAGACAATAACAATTGTTTTTGTTCTTCACTCAACTGATCAGGATCCAGAGAATGCAGCAAGCTATGAAGAAGGTCAACTGCTGCATTGCCCAGACGATCACCAAAACTGTAAATACACCCAGACAACAAAGTCACCATCTGTTCGGGTGTTGTATTTTTATCGCTAAAGAAGTTATTTAAACGAAGCCGTAGATCGACCCATGCATCTTCAGAATGCTCTGATAGCGGCTCCTCTACTAGCTCTGCTTTTTGCTCAACATAACGTTCAACGCTAGCTTCAACGCCGGAATCCAAAGCATTGTCTTCAACATGGATCTCTGATTCAGGAGACAAGTCGCCTTGAGCTTCCCGAACTTGGTCAAGCAAGGTTTGT
>NZ_LWFE01000008.1:0-889 GCF_001635675.1 Oleiphilus sp. HI0061
AATTGTGGCAGTTAATTGGTGCGGCCGAAAAGGCTTTGCTGATTATTGCAGTCTTCGTTTTATTGAATAGCTTCGTTGGCTTATTAACGGGTATTCTTAGCAGTTTAAATGAACGTCGGCGCGAAATTGCGATTCTCCGTTCTTTAGGTTGCCGGCCGAACCAGATATTTGTACTGCTGGCCTCAGAGTCCTTGCTGTTTGCAGTGCTTGGGTGTGCGCTAGGGTTGGCGGTATTTTTCGGTGCTGTATTGATGAGTCAATCCTTATTGCAAGGCTATGGCTTAACGATATCGCTGACTAGCTTCGGTTCTGAGCAGCTTGCCTTGGTGGCAGCGGTCGTCGGTATGAGTTTGTTAATCGGCTGTATACCGGGCTATCGAGCCTATAAACAATCTTTAGCTGACGGCATGTCGATCAAACTTTAGGAGAAAGTAAATGAAGCTACTAAGAGTGCTTTTAGTTGTGTTGCTTGTTGTCTCTCCGCTTGCTTTTGCAATAGGGAAAGACACGTATAAAGAGATATCCTGGGATGATTTAATGCCCGAAGGTTGGGAGCCTCCGGTGCCACAAGAGCAGGAGTTTTTCGAAGGAGAGTCTTTCGAAAGCGGCGCCTTTGAAGGTGAGTCATTCGAGGGGCAGGCTTACGATGGGGACCTAAACCCAATACCTGCTCAGGTTCAGGAGCCTGCACCAGTCGTGAAATCTCTTGATCAACAGAAACTCAAGATTCCGGGTTATATTATTCCTCTCAAATTCACCGCTGACTCGGTGTCGGAATTCTTGCTGGTACCCTATGTAGGAGCTTGCATTCATGTACCGCCGCCTCCTGAAAATCAGATCGTTTATGTGACTTTAAAAGAGCCCTTAATGACTAGTGAATTTTGGACGC
>NZ_LWFE01000009.1:0-774 GCF_001635675.1 Oleiphilus sp. HI0061
CAATGATTGAGGGTAAAGAGAAGCTGGTTCAATCGCCTATCCAGTTAACGACGATTATTAAGACTGATTGATTGTAGGCAGAGTCTTCCACGGCTCGCAGACGGGCAAGCAAGGGTTGATCCTGCGAGGGAATGGAATCCTCTGCCTATGTTTAAAGAATGGGCGGAGCAATCAACCTACTTATGCTTCACATTCATCGTAATATCAGCGGTAAAGCACTTGGTTCCTTCTGTGTCATACGCTGCTACGGGCACGACTACCTTGCCTTCCTGTGAAAAATCGACGTCTGCCGCTTCACACACAACTTTAAGGTCTGTTTTAGCTTTTGCGATATATTCAACAGTCATACCTTGAGGAACCCATCGGGCACCAGCGGGAATCGAGACGTCAGTTGTCATACCGCCTGCTAATTCAGCAGCGTTACACATTGCAATGGCATGAACGGTACCGATATGGTTGTGCACCTTCTTTTGGTTTTTCAAGCTAACTTCACAATAGCCTGGTTTAAGGTCAATGACTTCTGGGTCAATTGTCCCAAAGTAAGGTGCGATTTGAGCAACGCCCTTCGAAAACATCTCTGGGCCCATTTGTTGGAACATTGCTAGAAATTGACTCATATTGAATACCGCGTACTTATTTAAAAATGTCGATCACCTTGTTTAGGAAGCGACTGACGGTTTCAAGCTCTTCTTCTGAAAATTCTTCACTGAGCTTCTCGTTTACTTGCTGGATAAGTGGGTAGAGTATCGGTAATTTATTTTTACCCTCGTCAGA
>NZ_LWFE01000010.1:0-1063 GCF_001635675.1 Oleiphilus sp. HI0061
AAGCTTGTTATCTTTGATACGACCCTACGAGATGGCGAGCAAAGCCCCGGTGCATCGATGACCAAGGCAGAGAAATTGAGAATTGCTCGTGCACTTGAGAAGATGCGTGTTGATGTTATTGAAGCGGGGTTTGCGATTGCAAGTCCGGGCGACTTTGAGTCGGTTAAATCTATCGCTGATACAATAGTAGATTCTCGAATATGTTCTCTATCCAGGGCATTGGATAAGGATATCGATCGTGCTGCTGAAGCTTTAAGAGGAGCAAATGCGTCGCGTATTCACACCTTTATAGCAACCTCCCCGATCCATATGAAGTATAAGCTTCAAATGGAGCCAGATGCAGTTGTCGAGCAAGCTGTGCGAGCAGTAAAAAGAGCGCGAAGCTATACAGATGATGTCGAGTTTTCATGTGAAGATGCTGGTCGTTCAGAGTTGGATTTTCTTTGTCGTATTATAGAGCAAGCGATTAATGCTGGTGCTTCCACAATAAATATCCCGGATACGGTGGGCTATGCGATTCCCGAGCAGTTTGGTGAAACCATAAAAAACCTTATCGAGCGAATTCCAAATTCAGACAAAGCTATTTTCTCGGTTCATTGTCACAATGATCTCGGCTTAGCTGTTGCAAACTCTTTGTCTGCGGTAACCAATGGTGCACGCCAGATTGAATGTACTATTAACGGATTGGGTGAGCGAGCCGGAAATGCTTCTTTGGAAGAGGTTGTAATGGCAGTTCGTACACGATCTGACTTGTTTGACCTATCGACAAATATCGACTCTACACAGATCGTGCCTTGCTCGCGGTTAGTGTCGACGATTACCGGCTTCCCGGTTCAGCCAAATAAAGCAATTGTTGGTGCAAATGCGTTTGCGCATGAGTCTGGCATTCACCAGGATGGTATATTGAAGCATCGAGAAACTTACGAAATTATGAAGGCTCAAGATGTTGGCTGGCATACTAATAGTCTGGTTCTAGGTAAACACTCTGGCAGAAATGCATTTCGTTCCAGAATAGAAGAGCTTGGAATTTCATTGGAGTCTGAGACTGAGTTAAATCAGGCGT
>NZ_LWFE01000011.1:0-764 GCF_001635675.1 Oleiphilus sp. HI0061
AATTTATTGTTAATGATACGCGGGAGTATACCATGCCATCTTTTGATACGGTCTCAGAACTTGACATGCATGAGGTCACAAATGCAATTGATCAAGCAAAACGTGAACTAGGTAACCGTTGGGACTTTAAAAATGTTCAGGCCGATATTGTTGTCGAAGGGACACGAGTCACTTTTTCAGCCGAGCAGGACTTTCAGCTTGAACAGCTTATCGAAATGCTGCAGATGGCATTTGCTAAACGAAAGCTTGATGTTCGTTCTCTGACTGAGGCGGGTGACAGTAAAGCGGGCAAGTTAGTTAAAAGAAGTTTTGATATCAAACAGGGAATTGATAAAGATGTTGCACGAAAAATGGTTAAGATGGTGAAAGAAGCCAAGCTTAAAGTTCAGGTGGCAATTCAAGGTGATAAAGTTCGTGTTACGGGTAAAAAACGAGATGACTTGCAAGAAGTGATGCGCTTCTTCAAAGAATCGGATCTTGATATTCCGCTGCAATTCAATAATTTTAGAGATTAAGCTTAGAACGCTGAATCGGCTGTTGCTTCCTTTAGGGTGCTTTTATCTTCAATTCGCGATGAAAATATAAAAATATGTCTCAAGCACACTTAGGCTGGCGCCAGTCTTTAAGCTCTCTAAAGCACCCTCGGGTTCTGTCGATGCTGTTCTTCGGGTTTTCGGCAGGAATTCCCTTACTGTTAATATTTTCTTCGCTGTCTTTATGGTTGCGTGAAGCAGGGGTCGAACGCTCGACGGTTACTTATTTTA
>NZ_LWFE01000012.1:0-1612 GCF_001635675.1 Oleiphilus sp. HI0061
TGTGAGATACGGTAAAGCCAGGGATGCCGCCAAATCGATTAACCCTTGTTCGTCCGCCTTAATATCAATGCTTGCGATGCCGCTAATCTGTGAAAGCTCTAAACCCTTTTCCACAAGGCATTGTTCTAGCAAGGCACGAAGTTCTGACTCAGGGCAATGCCGCTCGCAGCCCATGCCCACGATGTAGATTGGTTTCAAATACGGATCCGCCGTCGTTAAGACCAAGCTTGCACTGAGTACTTCCGAAATAATTCGCCCAAACTCATTCGCGCCACCTTCATGCCCGGACAGCAAGGGAATAACAAATTCGCCACGTTCATCCAGAACGAGGACGGGCGGGTCTTCATGTTTGTTCACCATTACCGGCGCGAGTGTTCGCATGACAATGCCTGTGGCACAGATTAAAATCTGTCGTTCGCCGGCGCGAAATGAGTCTTGCACCGTTTGCGCAAAGGGTTGCGGTTTAAACGACACCTCGACTTCATTCGTAAGCGCAGTTGAATCGGTTCTAATTGCGCTTGCTAAGCGTTCTGCCAAACAGCGCCCGGCTTCGGTTAACGCGAAAATTCTAATCACGACTTCTCTCCTCTGAGCTACGATCTGCCGATGGTAAAACCACAAACAAAGAAAAATACGGCCCTTGCTCTGGAGATAATTGAGTTATATCGCTCACAATCTTCTGATTATCTCGGCCGATATATTCAAGATACGTGGCGTCGGCTAATCTTCCCGTTCGCTCAAGCAATGCCAATATTCTTGGGCGGGCCTGCCCTGCTTTCATGATCACCACACTATCGTGCTCGCTAAGGGCTCGCTCTATTTGCGAATCCTGATGACGGCCACTGACCACAACAAACGATTCTTTTAACATTGTAAGCGGTTGCATCATCGCGCTGGCAGCAGCATTCACAGACGAAATACCTGGGATCACCTGACAGGGGTAGTCATCCTGAAGCCGCTCAAGTAAGTAGGCAAACGAGCCGAAAAATAAGGGGTCGCCTTCACACAAAAACGCCACATCCTGCCCCGCATCAAGCGCCGCTTTTATCCGAACAGCGCCACTGTCGTAAGCGTGATTCGCTAAGGTACGATCCTTCGACATCGGCATCTCGATCACGACATCCTCAAGAACATTAAGACCCTGATCCGCCGCTCTCTCTTCACGTTCTGTCAGCGCGTTTCTTGCAATCATTTTCGCTTGTGAGCTACCGGTTTCACCACTGAGATAGCTGATCACTGGCGCGTTCTGGATTACTTTGAATGCCTTCATCGTTAGTAAGTCAGGATCACCCGGCCCAACGCCAACACCATAAAAGGCGCCGAGCTTATTCTGATTGACCTGCTGCTGGTTAGACATGATCCAAGGCCTCATTCGTTGCTGTCTTTTCTACTTTCACAAACTTATAAAGTGTGACGGGTAGTTGTGGTTTGTAATACAACTCACCCGCCAGCGTTTCGCCGCGACTAACGGCCAGCTCAAATGTTTCGACATGGCTTGTTTCATCGCTGAACCGAGATTGGTAAAACTGATAAAGTTGTTGGCGCGTTTGTTCGGTCACGGCACTGGCGACGACCATCCCACGCTCTGGTAGTTGCTCCCAGGCTAGATTTA
>NZ_LWFE01000013.1:0-1272 GCF_001635675.1 Oleiphilus sp. HI0061
TGAAGTCGGCAGTAAACCTGAAATGATTGCTGCGCTATCGACACTTGAAGAGCCGGGCAGTTTGATTATCTGTAACGGCTATAAAGATGAAGAGTTTATTGAGCTTGGTTTACAAGCAACCAAACTGGGCTTCCTATGCTTTTTTGTGATTGAAACCTTAACCGAGCTGCCCATTATTATAAGATTGAGCCGCCAAATGAACATTCAACCCCACATTGGTGTGCGGGTGAAAATGACCTCTCAAGTCAGTGGGCATTGGAATTCAACGAGCGGTGATCGCAGTGTGTTTGGTCTAACTAGCACACAACTTATCGATGTGGTTGATAAGCTAAAGCAAGAGAACATGCTGCACTGCCTCGAATTATTGCACTGCCACTTAGGTTCACAAATCCCCAGCATTCATGATATTCGAAGTGGTGTCGTAGAAGCCTGCCGCTATTTTACTGACCTAATGAGTGAGGGTGCAGAATTAACCCATATAGATTTGGGTGGTGGCTTAGCGGTTGATTATACCGGCGCACAAAGCAATGACGATAAAAGTCGTAACTACACGCTTGAAGAATATTGTGAAGATATTGTCGATACTCTCAAGCAAACCTTGGACGACCATAATATTCCTCACCCAACGATTGTCACGGAATCTGGGCGAGCAACTGTCGCTTACTCTTCAATTCTGCTGTTCAATATTCTAGATACCAATATTTTTGAACCAATCAGTCTGCCCGAACCATCGCCTGAGGAGCATCAACTACTCACAAAGATTCGTGAGATAAAAGACTACCTATCGCCACGGCGAGTACAGGAGTGTTATAACGATGCGCATTTTTATCGTGATGAAGTGCGTGCTTTATTCAAGCGTGGGCAGCTCTCATTAAGAGAGCGATCAATCGCAGAAAACTTATTTCTCGATGTTCTTCATTGTATCGCAGACCTGTTAGATACAATGGATAAAACGCCACCAGACCTGGAAGACCTTAAGCTATCGTTGGCAGATATCTACTATGGAAACTTTAGCCTATTTCAATCGCTGCCAGACATATGGGCGATTGATCAACTGTTTCCGATTATGCCAATTCACAGGCTGCATGAGACGCCAACACGTCAGGCAGTGCTGGCGGATATAACCTGTGACTGCGATGGAAAAATTGATAAATTTATCAACGAATTCGGCACAGCAAAAACACTCCCATTACACCCGATTAAAGAAGGTGAAGAGTATTACTTGGGGGTGTTTCTGGTCGGCGCTTATCAGGAAACCTTAGGTGATCTGCA
>NZ_LWFE01000014.1:0-14742 GCF_001635675.1 Oleiphilus sp. HI0061
ATTAACGTTATCTTTAACTGTCGTATAGTTTAATTTTGAGACCAGTTTGCCAATAACAACTAGTGAACGCTATTGACAGCTTATCGCCGGGCTTGCGGTTCAATATAGGTAGTGTTGTTGAGAGTTAATGTACTCATTGGGTGCCTGGGATATACTGCAAGCAGTTTAAGAATATTACTTACCTTCAATAAGAGGCCTTATGTCGGAACAAGAAAATACTTCACAAATGCTGGTCGATATAAGTGGTGATCTACTCTATTCAGCGGGCAGTATACGAGTGAAAGCTGGGGATAAAGTTAAGGCAGGTCAAATCTTGGCGCTCTCAGGGAACACGGGTTACTCCACAGGCCCACACCTACATTTTGTTATACGTAAAAATGACAAGGGGCGGAGCAAGTCTCTACCTTTCAAACTAATGCAAAAAGGAAGCCCACTTAAACCTGAGCAGGGCATGTGGTTGCTTCCAACTGGGCATTAAAATATTTACTTGATTCCTAGCTTACTTAGGTCGCTGAGCTCTCGAGTTGCCATTTCTTCATTTAAGCGAGTAATCGTATATTTTGCTTGTTCTTGCTTCGCTTCTTCTTCCTTGTCTTTGAAGTAGACTTTAATTTCAAAACTATCCTGGGACTGAATAAGCGCCTCGGCTCTCACTAACTCGGTGTCTAGGCCTGGATACAAATCCAGCTTGCGCTTAACAATCTTTTTTATCTCGCCCTCTAAGCTTTTTAATGCATCCTTACTTGGGGCTGCGCCTTTCTGTTTACGTATAAAACGCTTCATTTTCAGCGCTCTATCAGCGCGAGAAAGCAAGGACATATTCCAGGCAACAACAAGCATATCTAGACGTGACTGTAATTCACTCGCACTGCCCGCTGAATAGAGTAGATCACCACTTATATCGACCAGCATTTGTGAAGTATTTTCTTGTTCCGACATAAGGCCTCTTATTGAAGGTAAGTAATATTCTTAAACTGCTTGCAGTATATCCCAGGCACCCAATGAGTGCATTAACTCTCAACAACACTACCTATATTGAACCGCAAGCCCGGCGATAAGCTGTCAATAGCGTTCACTAGTTGTTTTTGGCAAACTGGTCTCAAAATTAAACTATACGACAGTTAAAGATAACGTTAATATAAGTGCTATAAATACTGCTACTAGGGAAGCATTTCTTAAGGGAGCTCTTAAAGGAACTAAGGTAAGAATCATAGCATTTTCTGCCACAACGAATGACGTGGCTAAACTTTATCTTTAGTGAGCTGACTGTGATTATCACCATTATCCATACCCTTGAAGCGCTAGTTGTATTATTAATCGGCATCAAGTTTCTAAAGATTAGATCTTTATACAAAGAGGCTTACAGTCACAACTCTCTAGCAGCAACCAGTACCCCTGATTCCGTCCAGCAAACTAAGCACTCAAGAACAGTTGCCGCGCCAGGCAAGGCATCCAAGCCAAAGTCTTTTCTAAAAACGCTTCCCGAACCTGAAGTATTATTTTCAGTAGAAAATGAAAGCCTAAGTTCGAATGAAGCAACGAAACCTATCGCCAAAAAAGATTTACTAAATGATTATATCGATGACTTCTTTTTTGATGCGCCGTTACAAGAAAAGCCCGTAAATAAAGACGCTATTGTTCATAGCCATGTAAAAGATTCATCTAACGATGATGAGTTTATTACGATACAGGAAGAAAATGCTCAGGTAGTTAGAGCTATGGAATCATTGAAGAAGGAAATTGGACTAACAGTTTAAACCTACAGGGTAAACCGCTCAATGCCTTACAAGCACTCGCATAACCTAAGCAACACCTAGCATAGAAGCCCCTCATGCAAACCATTTAGCTAGTCTCTCCGGTGTTAGCAAGAAGCGATGCAATATTTTCTGGGTCATAGCAGCCACAAAAACAAAACATCTCATGTCAGTTTTTTTTACACATAAAGATCAACGATCTATAAGCACAAACTATAACAACCAAGCATTAATAGAATATATAAATAACGGCATAATTCCCGCTTACTTCAGTGAGTGCAAGAACGCACTAAAATTATTCTAAGGGAGTTTACACATGAAAAAACTAAAACCAGCATTAGTCGCTACAATGCTATGCGGCTCATCAGCAGCATTCGCTGTACCATTTAGCTATGACGCGATAGACGTTCCAGAAAGAATCCCTCAAGACGGAACAGCAGGTAACACCTACAGCTTTATCTTTAATACAGTTGGCGCCTCTGGAACCATCGCAGACCTAAATGTTTACATTGATATTGAACACACTTGGATGCAAGACCTAGATATCTTTATCACAAACACTTTTACAGGTACCGAAGTGCAGCTATTCGACCAGTATGGTGGCTCAGGTGATAACCTAGCTCAAGTCACTTTTGATGACGAAGCAGGAACTCATATAAGCACTGTCGCAGCGCCTTTTGGCCCAGGAACCTTCCAGGGCACTGAATTGCTTTCAGCATTTGATGGCGAGTCACTCAGCACTGTATGGCAACTTACCATCTTCGATAGATTAGCTGGCGACACAGGTACTCTTAATGCTTGGGGTATCAGTGGTGATACTGCCGACTCTGTGTCAGTAGCCGAGCCAGGTACTCTTGCTTTGCTTGGTCTTGGACTAGCAGGCCTTGGCTTTACTCGTAGAAGAGTTTAAGCATGATTTGCTGCCTCTGCATTAGAGGCAGCAACCTTCCGGCAAACATTGGTAGCTGGCCATTAATGTTGGCCGAATAAACCAGCTCTCAATAAGTAACGCTATACTTTACACCTCTACTTACTTAATCGCCAAGAGCAGTGCTTGTTCAGCCAAATCTTCAATTGATATTTCTCCATCCCGCTTATACCAGGTAGTCGTCCAGCTTAATGCTCCAGTTAAGAAACGACGTAAAATAAAAGTATCCGCCTTAATCTGCCCCTCTGCTTTAGCTTTATCTAAAGCACCTAACCATAGCTGCTCATATTCATCTCTAAGCTTAAGAATATCTCTTTGGTTTCCTTCGTTTAGGCTACGCCATTCATAGACTAGAACAGACATCGCATCCCCGGTAACACCCGTGATGGCTTCGATCTCACAAGTAATTAATGCAAGAACTTCTTCTTTGGCCGAACTTGCTGCAGCGAGTTTGGTACGCATCAGGTGCGTATTATAGATAATCACCTCTTCCATCACTGCTTTAAGTATCTCTTCTTTGGTTTTGAAATGGTGAAAAATACTGCCTGATTGAATACCCACGGCCGCCGCAAGGTCTCTCACTGTCGTGCGTTCATAGCCTTTCACTCGAAATAGTCTAGCAGCCTCAATTAGTAATCTGCCTTTAGCACTTTTTGGATCTGTCATCAGACCTTCTTTTATTAACTCTTTACCATTCATAATTTTTTACACCTATTACAAAAAGACAGAATAGCCTACACACAAGGAAGTTCGGGCTATTTGACCAAGTGCTTGCTTGAGCATTATTTCAGATAAACATCATAACGCAAAATACAGGGTTTACAAACCAAGCGCTTGCTTGGTAAAGTTGACTTGGTGATAGCGTTCCAAATGATTAGAACAACAGACGTTTAATTAGTGAAACAGGTAAACATCATGGCAAGAAGCAGCATACGCATTGGCTGCGCCTCAGCATTTTGGGGCGATACAGAAACCGCAGCAGCTCAGCTAGTTGAGAAAGGTAATATTGATTACCTTGTCTTTGATTATTTAGCCGAGATCACTATGTCTATTATGGCCGGACAAAAAATGAAAGACCCCAATGCCGGCTACGCCTCGGACTTTGTCGAAACCGCTATGGGTCCCTTACTTAAAACAATAAAAACCAAGGGCATCAAAATCATCAGCAACGCTGGCGGCGTTAACCCGCAAGCCTGTGTCGCTGCACTTGAAAAGGTAGCTGAATCCACGGGCCTTGAGTTGAAAATTGCCATGGTCGATGGCGACAACGTACTACCGAAAAAGTCTCACTATGCCAAGCAAGGCGTTAAAGAAATGTTTACCGGTGCAGATATGCCACCTATGTTTGTCAGCATGAATGCCTATTTAGGAGCCCCCGGTATAGCCGTCGCGCTAGATTCTGATGCTGATATCGTTGTCACAGGTCGTATTGTCGATAGTGCCGTCGTGCTGGGTGCGATGGTTCATGAGTTTGGCTGGGCCTGGAATGACTACGACAAACTGGCACAAGGCAGCTTGGCCGGTCATATCATCGAATGTGGTGCCCACTGTACCGGTGGCAATTTCACTGATTGGGAACTCGTTAAAGATGATTTTGCTGATATGGGCTTCCCTATTGTTGAAATTAAGGACGATAGTTCCTTCTTTGTCACCAAGCCAAAAGATACAGGTGGTTTAGTTTCTGAAGCAACCGTTGCAGAGCAATTGGTTTATGAGATCGGTGACCCTAACGCTTACCTATTACCCGACGTTACTTGCGACTTTACACAAGTCAGATTAAAGCAAGACGGCGCCAATATCGTCCAAGTGTCAGGCGCACTAGGCCGAGCACCGAGCGATCAATACAAGGTATCAGCAACCTGGCGAGACGGTTTCAAGTGCACCGTCACCTTCTTGTTAGCCGGAATCAACGCAAAAGCGAAAGCCCAAGCCGTGGCTGAAGCGATTCTTGAAAAGACTAGCCATATGATCGAGGCTAAGGGCTTGAAGGCCTATTCGGAAAAAAGCATTGAGTTACTGGGCACCGAAACCACTTACGGTGAACAAGGCGCATCTGACCAGTGCCGTGAGATCGTGGTAAAAATATCTGTTGCTAGCCCTGATAAGAAGTCTCTGGTTTTATTTTCCAAAGAGATCGCACAGGCTGCAACAGGCATGGCGCCGGGCATCACCGGTATCGTTGGTGGTCGGCCAACGGTATGGCCTAAGATCCGTTTATTCTCCTGCCTTGTGCCTAAAGCCGACTTGGATGTGAGCGTCAAACTCGGTGAAGAGTCCATTCCTGTATCAATTGATAGCGAAACGTCTTTCGTAGGAGCTGAAGCGACTCAGAATAAAACAACTTTAAGCGAAAACTGTAATAGCTACGTTCCGTTAATCAAACTTGCTTGGGCTCGAAGTGGCGACAAGGGCAATCATTCCAATATCGGTGTCATCGCGCGCTCTGAGGAATACCTGCCCTATATTCGTGAAGCTTTAACTGAAGACTTCGTTGCTGAATACATGTCACATACGCTTGACCCAGAACATGGCAAGGTCAATCGTTGGGACCTTCCCGGCATCAATGCCGTGAACTTTTTACTCGAAAACAGCCTAGGTGGAGGTGGCGTTGCTAGCTTGCGCATTGACCCTCAAGGCAAAGCTTTCGCACAACAATTATTACAAGCTGCCATCCCTGTTCCTCAGGCCTTGGCCAATAAACTGTAGGTAAGATAAATCATGAGTCACCCTTATCAATCAATCTTCAGAGATGACCTATACCAAGACAAAGTATTTATCGTAACGGGCGGCGGCAGCGGCATTGGCCGTTGTACCGCTCATGAGCTAGCAGGGCTTGGCGCGCATGTCATCATTATTGGTCGTAAGCAAGAAAAGCTGGATGCTGTGGTTGCTGAAATCATCGAAGATGGTGGCAGTGCTGAAGGTTTTTCTTGCGATATTCGCGAAGAAGATATCGTCAAAGAAACGGTTAATGAAATCGTTAAGAAACACCCTGTGATATCGGGTTTAGTGAACAATGCAGGCGGTCAGTTCCCTGCCCCACTTACCGGTATTAACCAGAAAGGTTGGGAAACGGTGGTACGCACCAATCTAACCGGCGGCTTCTTGATGGCTAAAGAAGTGTATCTGCAAAGTATGAGTAAGCACGGCGGATCAATTGTCAATATCGTCGCTGATATGTGGGGTGGTATGCCAGGCATGGGGCACTCCGGTGCAGCCCGCGCAGGCATGGTGAACTTCACTCAAACGGCTGCCGTTGAATGGGCAGCGTCAGGCGTTCGTGTTAATGCTGTCGCACCGGGCTGGGTGATCACCAGCGGCATGGATACTTATCCTCCAGCCATGAAGCCTTGGATTCTAGGTTTAAAAGATGCTATTCCATTGAAACGTATGGGAACCGAAGCGGAAATAAGCTCCGTGATCTGCTTTTTGCTAAGTGAAGGGGCAAATTTTATTAGTGGTGACTGTATTCGTATTGATGGTGCCGCCTCACAAGGAGGCCGCGTTGCACCGCTACCCAGAGCGAATAACTCTGAGTCTTATGATGGCTTCCATCGCGCAGAGCTTCCCAAAATTTTCCAAGAGGAAGAAGAATAAATCCCCCTCTCTCGTCATTCCGGCAGTGTCTAAGCCGGAATCCATAACGATAGCGGGGCATGAATAAACATGCTACCCGATTAAATATTTCGGGAATGGCATCAAAATAATACGGATACTTAAATGAGTATATTAGAGACAAGCATCGAAACTTCGTCTGAAGAGTTCCAGGCAAATGCCGAAGCCATGCAAGGCTATATTAACGAGTTTCGTAACGTTGAAAATAAAGTCGTAGAAAAAGAAAATCAAGCGAAGGAAAAGTTCATAAAGCGCGGTAAATTGTTACCGCGTGAACGTATCAATATGCTGTTGGATCGTGGCGCTCCTTTCCTTGAAGTGAGCAGTCTCGCTGGCTACAAGATGCACGATGATAAAGATGGTTCCATGGCCGGTGGCGGCATTATCGCGGGCATTGGGTATGTTGCAGGCATTCGCAGCATGATCATCGCCAGTAACAGCGCCATCAAAGGCGGAACGATTTCTCCTGCTGGTCTAGACAAGACGCTACGTTTACAGGAAATCGCCAAACTGAATAAGCTGCCTATCGTGACACTGGCAGAAAGCGGCGGCGCTAACTTGAACTACGCAACCGACATATTTGTGCAAGGTGCTCGCGGCTTCGCAAATCAAGCACGCTTGTCAGCGCAAGGTATTCCACAATTCACAGTGGTACATGGTAACGCAACGGCTGGTGGCGCCTATCAGCCTGGCTTATCGGATTACACGGTCGTAGTGAAAGACAAAACCAAAATGTTCTTGGCTGGCCCTCCACTACTTAAAGCCGCTACCGGAGAGATCGCAAGCGATGAAGAGTTAGGCGGCGCAGAAATGCATGCGCAAGTTGCCGGTACTGCTGAATTCCTCGCAGAAGACGATGCCGACGGCATTCGGATGATTCGTGACTTAATGAAGAGCGTTCCTTGGAATGAGCAGCTTCCAGCTAAGCCATCTAAAGAGTGGCAAGAACCTCTTTTCAGCCCAGAAGAGCTAATTGGCGTTGTACCAGCAGACAGCAAGCACCCCTACGATGTCCGCGAAATCATTGCCCGTATTGCTGACTCGTCCGATTTTGTTGACTTCAAACCAGAATTCGACAAACAAACCGTTTGTGGCTTTTTGAAAATTCAAGGTCATGCTTGCGGCATCATTGGTAACAATGGCCCGATCACGCCCGAGGGCGCTGCCAAAGCGGCTCAGTTCATCCAACTATGTGAACAGTCCAACACCAGTTTATTGTTCTTCCATAATACCACCGGTTTTATGGTTGGCACGCACTCAGAGCAACACGGTGTCATTAAGCATGGTTCTAAAATGCTACAAGCGGTAGCAAATACCACTGTAGCTAAGCTCACTATCGTCGTTGGCGGTTCCTATGGCGCGGGTAACTATGCCATGTGTGGTCGAGGTCTTGACCCTCGCTTCATCTTCGCTTGGCCGAACAGCAAAACAGCCGTTATGGGCGGCGCACAGGCCGGTAAGGTATTGCGAATCGTCACAGAAGCAAAACATGCAAAAATGGGTAAAGAAGCTGATCCAGCCATGCTCGATGTTATCGAGAAAGCGACTGCAGATAAATTGGACGAGGGTTCAACAGCCTTGTTTGGCACCGCTCGCCTATGGGATGACGGATTAATCGATCCGCGCGACACGCGCAAGGTGTTGGCATTCCTCTTAGATATTTGTGAGGAAGCCAATATGCGTGAACTAAGACCCAGCTCTTTTGGCGTAGCGCGTCTATAAGATGTAAAGCAAAAACTACCAGGTCATTCCCGCGTAGGCGGGAATCTATTGTTTTAGAGCTAAGCCACATAGGTTGATGAATACTAAGAACAGACTGAATATAAAACTAGACAATGGATCCCCGCTTGCGCGGCGATGACGCTGAGTCCGACTATATTCACAAATAATTTAAAGAACAGAGCAAGAACAATGCAATTTACTCAAGAACACAAAGAAATCCGTCGTACCGTTAAGAACTTCGTCGTAAATGAAATCAACCCACATGTTGAAGAGTGGGAGCAAGCTGGCACATTTCCAATGCGAGACGTATTCAAAAAGCTTGGCGAGCTTGGCCTTTTAGGTATTAGCAAACCGACTGAGTTTGGTGGCATGGGGCTCGATTACAGCTATAGCATTGTGGCTGCAGAAGAATTTGGGCTGGCTAAGTGCGGTGGCGTACCCCTAGCCATTGGGGTACAGACAGATATGTGCACTCCTGCTCTAGCACGCTTCGGCTCGGATGACCTACGTAAAGAGTTTTTAGCACCTTCTATTACCGGCGACATGATTGGCTGTATCGGTGTTTCTGAACCTGGTGCGGGGTCAGATGTCGCGGGCCTAAAAACGACTGCCAAAAAAGATGGTGATGATTACATCATCAACGGTACAAAAATGTGGATCACTAACTCGCCAAGTGCTGACTTTATATGCTTATTGGCGAATACCTCTGACGACAAAGTACACGTCAATAAATCGCTGATCATTGTACCGATGAATACACCAGGCGTTACCGTTGCACCGAAACTAGATAAGCTCGGTATGCGCTCCTCTGAAACAGCTCAAGTATTCTTCGACAACGTTCGTGTACCGCAGCGTTACCGTATCGGAAACGAAGGAATGGGCTTCATGATGCAAATGATGCAATTCCAGGAAGAACGTATGTTTGGTGCGGCAAATATCATCAAAGCTCTGGAACGCTGCGTAAACAGCACTATCGATTACTGTAAGCAACGAGAGACCTTCGGTCAGCCTCTGATTAATAATCAGGTAATTCACTTCCGCTTTGCAGAATTACAAACTGAAATCGAAGCCCTTCGAGCCCTGACTTATCAGGCAGTTGAAGGTTATATCAACAAGCAGGATGTCAGCAAGCTTGCTTCTATGGCGAAGCTAAAAGCAGGCCGCTTGGGCCGAGAAGTAACCGATTCTTGTTTACAATATTGGGGTGGCATGGGTTACATGTGGGACAACGAAGTATCTCGCGCCATGCGTGACGTACGCCTAGTATCTACTGGCGGCGGTGCAGATGAAATCATGCTCGGCATTATCTGCAAGCTAATGGGTATTTTACCCGGCAAGAAGAAGTAAACCCTTCCTCGTCATCCCGGCATTCTTTTTAGCCGGGATCTATTATGTAAATTATTAAATGACGAAGAGATCACTAACTATGACTTTACCAGAAACCGAAACACTATTACTTGAACAGCGAGACCATGAACTGCATATCACACTCAACCGCCCTAAAACTCGCAATGCGATGAGCCTAAAAATGGTTAAAGAGTTAATGGCTGTGTTTGAAAGTATTCAAACACAGGAAGACATTCGTGCAGTAGTATTACGGGGCGCAGAAGGCCACTTCTGCGCTGGCGGCGATATTAAAGATATGGCAGGTGCCCGTATGGCGGAAGGCTCTAAAACTGCTGATCAAAACGACCCGTTCTACGAGCTGAACCGCGAATTTGGACGCATGATTACTTATGCGAATCAGATTCCACAGGTACTCATTGTGGTCACAGAGGGGGCAGTCCTGGGCGGAGGCTTTGGCCTTGCCTGTATTTCCGACGTTGCCCTAACCTCTAGTGACGCAAAATTTGGCTTACCTGAAACCGGCCTGGGTATTCCACCGGCTCAAATCGCTCCATTTGTCGTGACACGCATTGGCTTAACCCAAGCGAGACGTCTAGCCTTATTAGGGTCTTGTTTTAACGGTCAGGAAGCTAAGGAGCTGGGCATTGTTCACGAGGCACATGAAACAAGTGAAGCACTTGAAGAAGCCCTAGAATCAGTACTTAGCCAAGTTAAACGCTGTGCACCAGATGCTAACCGTATCACGAAAGAACTGATACTCGGAGTCGGCAAACAACCATTGGAAGAGTTATTAGACTCTGCAGCCCATTCCTTCTCACAAGCAGTACAAGGTAAAGAAGGCCAGGAAGGCACCATGGCCTTTGTACAGAAGAGATTGCCTAGCTGGGCAGAGTAGTCAGTTATCATCAAAACAATGGATTCCCGCCTTCGAGGGAATAACGATAAAAAGAGAGTATTAAGATGTCTAAACAAGTGACATTCGAAAAAGTATTAGTTGCAAACCGTGGAGAAATTGCCGTTCGTGTGATGCGTACAGCTAAGTCGCTCGGCTATAAAACCGTTGCGGTTTACAGTGAAGCTGATGCGGGTGCGCCACATGTTCTTAACGCAGACGAAGCGGTATGTATTGGTGCAGCACCAGTAGGCGAATCCTATTTAGTCGCAGACAAAATCCTTGCGGCCGCTAAACTAACTGGCGCTGGCGCCATTCACCCTGGCTATGGCTTCTTGTCTGAAAACTGTGACTTCGCCAACGCTTGCGAAAAGGCCAATATTGAATTTATCGGCCCACCTTCTGCAGCAATCGAGCTTATGGGTAGCAAACGTTTATCAAAGATCGCTATGACCAAGGCCGGTGTGCCTTGTATCCCTGGTTATGAAGGTGCTGATCAAGACATTGAGACACTCCTAAAAGAAGCCCAAACCATCGGCTTCCCTATTATGGTAAAAGCCTCTGCCGGTGGTGGTGGACGTGGTATGCGTCTGGTTTTTGAAGAGAGCGAGCTGGAAGCACAAATCAAAACAGCTAGTTCAGAAGCTGAGAATGCTTTTGGCAGTGGTGAGCTGATTCTTGAGCGTGCCGTGATCAAACCTCGTCATATTGAAATTCAAGTCTTCGCCGACAAGTACGGTAATGCTGTTTATTTTGGTGAACGCGACTGCTCTATCCAGCGTCGCCACCAAAAAGTGGTTGAAGAAGCGCCTTCGCCATTTGTCGACCCTGAACTTCGCCAGCGCATGGGTGAAGCGGCTGTACAAGCAGCCAAAGCTTGCAATTACGTCGGTGCAGGGACGGTTGAATTCTTGGTCGACTCAGATAAGAACTTCTACTTCCTGGAAATGAATACCCGTTTACAGGTAGAGCACCCGGTGACAGAGCTGATTACCGGTACTGACTTGGTAGCCTGGCAGCTCAATGTAGCGTCAGGTCAAGTATTGCCCAAGACTCAGGATCAAATCGAACTTAATGGACATGCCATGGAAGTTCGCCTCTATGCTGAAGACCCTGCAAATCAGTTTTTACCTCAAACGGGCCCGGTCCACCTTTGGGAGCCAGCTCAAGGTGACGGTTTACGTATCGATGATGGCATTATAACCGGCCAAACCGTCTCGCCTTTCTATGACCCAATGTTAGCCAAGATTATTGCCTATGGCGCAAACCGTGAAGAAGCGAGACGTCGTTTGATCCGTGCTGTTGAAGAAAGCACCCTATTTGGCTGCACCGTTAACAGTAACTTTCTATGCGAAGTACTACGACATCAGGTGTTCATCGATGGCGAAGCCACCACAGCCTTTATTGGTGACGACTTCGTTGACAGTAAAACTCTCAGCAAACAGACGCCTTCAGCATTGGCTGTTTCGCTCGCAGCCATGATCTCTTACTTGGAACAAAGCCCGTCTCGTACGGCAAGCCAACTTTCCCCTTGGGGCAACGAATTATCTGGTTGGAGCAATACTGGCAAAGCTCCATGGCCTTACCAGTTAAAGAGCGGTGAAGACAAGTTCGACTTGAGCCTGGAGCAAAACGAGAACGAATATTTAATCAAACAAGGTGATAATGAAACACGCATCGTATTAATGGGTAATGTGCCTGGCGTACTCACCTACAGTGAGCAAGGTGTGCGCAAAACCTGTCGCTATAAAGTGGTCGGGGGACAGATATTTATACGCCTAGAGAGCGAGTATTTCTGCTTTGAAGATTGCACTCATCAAGCGGCCGAAGCTCAAGATGGTTCAGGGTCTGGGAAAATTAAGGCAAGCATGGATGGCGCAATTATTGAAGTACAAGCTGAAGTGGGTATGAAAGTCGAGAAAGGACAAACGCTTGTTATTCTCGAAGCCATGAAAATGGAGCACCCTTTAAAGTCTGACGTTAATGGAATCGTCAAGGCTGTGAATGTTGCCCAAGGTGATCAAGTTAAATTGCGACAGCTGCTTGTCAACGTAACACCCGATAAGGCCGAATAAAGATGGGATCATTAGTTAATAAAACGATTATTATAACCGGCGCAAGCCGCGGCATTGGTCGAGAAATGGCACTTAAGTTTGCCGCCGATGGTGCGAATATCGTCATCGCAGCGAAATCAGCTGAAGCTCACCCTAAACTCCCCGGCACAATTTTCAGCGTTGCCGAAGAAGTTGAACAAGCTGGAGGACAAGCACTCGCCTTTCAAATGGATGTCCGAGAAGACGAGCAGGTTAAGGCGCTCATTGAGGCAAGTGTTGAAAAATTTGGCGGTATTGATGCGGTTATTAATAATGCTGGCGCAATCAAACTGATGAACTCTGAAATGCTGCCTTTGAAGCGTTTTGACCTAATGTATCAGATCAATACTCGCGCCGTACTGAGCTTATCAACGGCTGCGCTACCTTGGTTAAAGAAGTCTGAATGCGGCCATATTCTGAGCCTCTCACCACCCGTTAACCTCGACCCAAAATGGTTCCAGCATTATGGTCCTTATACCGTCACCAAGTATGGCATGTCGATGTTGACTATTGGGATGGCAGCCGAATACAAGCGCTACGGAATTGCAGTGAACTCCCTATGGCCACAAACATTAATCTCTACAGCTGCCATCGAATTTGAAGGTGGCGGAAAGTCGGCTCTTGAAAAAGGTCGTAAGCCCGCCATTATGGCCGATGCTGCCTACGAAATACTCACCACCCAAGATTGTGAGCTCAGTGGTGAAGTAATCATTGATGAAGACATCCTTCGCAAGAGAGGCGTGGATGATTTCGATCACTATCGCTACTCAGATGATCCAGATAAAAAACTGATGAACGATCTATTTGTCGATTAAATAAACAGAGAAACGATGAAAGGACTTGAGGAAGATCAATAAGTTGAGCTTCCTTTCATTTTTATCGATCTAGGGCGTCGCAAATCACAGTGGGAAAGTGGTAACATACATTGTAAGCATTTTCCAACGAGTTCTCTTCAGGCCTTTCATGAATACAATGAAAACCGAAAAAAGCCATGTTTTCAATGATAAGCGAGGCCAGGATCGTAGGCAGGATACTGCTCAAGCTCGAAAATATAAAAATAACCGCCGTAAAGCTGATCGCCGTAATATGGAGTTTAGTGAGCTGCCATGGTGGCTACAACGAAACTACGTTGATGTAAATATCACTCCAGTCCCCTCGAAAGCCAAGAAACTCAATAAAACCAAGCTCAAGTCTAGCCAAAAAGTCGGCTAAGCTTTCAAAAGTAGAGACATTGTAAACCTAATTTTCTTATACTAATTCGAAAATAGCGGAGACTGCTCAAATATTCTGTTACTCAAGCAGCCGTTTTCTATAAGCCTACTTAGATCAATTTCATCAATGCTGCTTTTGAAAAGTCCTGCAATTCATCCAAACGCTGTTCTTTCACTTTCAATACCCACTCAGGGTCTTGAAGTAGCGCACGGCCAACCGCGACCAGCTCAAATTCACCTTGGGCAACTCTGTCAGACAATTCAGCAATTCGGCTAGACGCCACTCCCGCCTTGTCAGACATCCCCAAGCTCGAGCCCTTCTCATCGATAAAACTACTATCTAGACCAACGCTACCAACGGTGATTACCGGCTTACCTGTCAACTCCTTAGTCCAACCAGCAAGATTCAAGTCAGAGTTATCGAACTCATTTTCCCAGAATCGGCGTGTTGAGCAGTGGAAAATATCGACTCCGGCTTCAGATAAAGGCTGTAGGAATTGTTTCAGTTCCTCTGGAGAGTTGGCCAACCGTGCCTCATAGTCTTGTTGCTTCCACTGAGAGAAACGTAAAATAATCGGAAAGTCCTCTCCGACCCGAGCTCTGACAGCCTGAATAAGCTCAACCCCAAAGCGAGTTCGCTTGAGCATATCACCACCATATTCATCAGTACGCTGGTTTGTTCCTTCCCAGAAGAACTGGTCAACTAGGTAGCCGTGCGCGCCATGTATTTCCACAGCATCAAAGCCAATACTTTTTGCATCTTCAGCAGCCTGTGCGAAAGCTTCAATAACCTCAGCAATATCTTCCTGCGTCATCGCTACGCCATTTTCTTTGCCTGGCTTAAACAAACCAGAAGGGCTATAGCCCGGTACAGACTTATCAGGCTCTACGCCCTCTTTACGAACTGAACCTACATGCCACAGCTGAGGCGCGATCTTTCCACCTTTCGCATGAACCGCATCAACTACTTTTTTCCAGCCAGCTAATGCTTTCTCACCATGCATGAAGGGGACATTAGGATAACCATTTGCAGCTTTATGACCAACTGGGGTGCCCTCTGTAATGATCAGGCCCACATCATTTTCAGCACGACGCTCGTAGTACGCGACAACTTGTTCATTTGGGACGTTACCCGGTGAAAATGTGCGAGTCATCGGCGCCATCACAATACGATTTTTTA
>NZ_LWFE01000015.1:0-1244 GCF_001635675.1 Oleiphilus sp. HI0061
GAAGTTTGTTGGGGGCTGCTCGAGAGTTAGCTAAATCAAATGTTCCTTTGTTAGGAGTAAACCGTGGCCGATTAGGTTTTTTGACTGATGTGTCACCAACTGAGTTGGAATCGAAAGTAAAAGAAGTGCTTTCAGGGCAGTATATTCAGGAAAGACGCTTCCTGCTAGATGTTCATGTTAAGCGAAATGGCGAGCCGGTTGGCTTTGGTACCGCATTGAATGACATCGTTCTTCACCCGGGTAAGTCAACTCGTATGATCGGTTTTGACTTGTTTATTGAGGGTCAGTTTGTCTACAGTCAGCGTTCAGATGGTTTGATTGTTTCGACACCAACTGGGTCAACAGCTTACTCTTTGTCGGCCGGTGGGCCTCTTTTGCACCCTAAACTCGATGCAATCTCATTAGTTCCAATGTTTCCTCATACGCTCAGTAGCCGTCCAATCGTTGTTGACGGTAAAAGTGAGATTAAAATTGTGATTGGTGAAGGTAATGAGATTTACCCGCAGGTCAGCTGTGATGGTCAGCATCACATCCCTGTTGCGCCTGGCGATGCAGTATACATAAGTAAAAAACCACATAAAGTGCGTTTGATTCACCCTACCTCTCATAACTTCTATGAAACCTGTAGAGAGAAATTAGGCTGGGCCAATAACCTGATAAGTAGTTAATAGATGGCATTTGTTAAGAAAAAAGTTAAGCAAGGCTATGACCTGATTGGTGATATTCATGGTTGTGGTAACTCCCTTGAACGTCTGTTGAAAAAGATGGGTTATGAGAACAAGCAAGGTTGCTACCGTCATCCGCAACGCAAAGTGATTTTTGTGGGTGATATTGTTGATAGAGGCCCTCGAATTCGAGAAGCTCTGCATATTGTAAAAGACATGGTCGACCAATCGCAGGCCGAAATTGTCCTGGGCAATCACGAATACAATGCAATGTGTTACTGCACAGAGGGTCGTCAAGGTAGTGGCATGCAGTATTTGCGCGAGCACAACGCTCGTCATCACAGACTTATTCGAGAGACCTTGGAGCAGTTTGATGCTCATCGCTCCGAATGGCACAAGTTTCTATCGTGGTTTCATGAAATCCCTCTTTTTATTGAAAAAGAAGACTTCCGAGTGGTTCATGCTTGTTGGGATAGTTTAGCGATTGAACGTTTAAAATCTTATTCCCCAGACCATTGCATTAGTATGGACTTTTTGCACGAGTCTGCGGTCTCTGGTTCTTTCGCTAGCCGAATTATT
>NZ_LWFE01000016.1:0-1159 GCF_001635675.1 Oleiphilus sp. HI0061
TTGCACAACTGCAAATTCAAAGCTTAGCTAAAGCACTATTTCTCTAGCTTCAAAAGCACCCTGCGATTCAGCTCTTGCGCCTGAGCCGAGTCTTCTTTTCTGGCTGGTCTAGAGTCACCATAGCCTTTAGCACTGATACGAGCTTCTGCGACTCCCTCAGAAATAAAGAAGTCCATTAAGGTTTCCGCGCGTCTTTCGCTTAGTTCCTGCTCGGAGGTGATTTCGCCATACAAGGATGCATAGCCATTTGTGTGAACCTCAATAACAATTGGCTTTGCTTGCTTTCGAAGCTCTGGTAGCAAGCTATCCAAAATAGACGCCCCTGAACGAGCCAAGTCATAAGACCCTGCATTAAAAAGAACACGAGAACTAAGTTGCAAGCTTAGGTAGGGTTCAGAATCTTCTATTTGAACATGCTGTTTTAAGTTTCCTGTATTGATAAGCGTGGCGAGTACTGAAGCATCAAGTTCGCCACCCTCTTGGCCAATACCGGTCAAATCCATCAGTTCATCAGTGAACACAGACAAATCAGCAGGCTTCTCAACAGGCGCCAAAACAGGTGCCTGCACTGAGCGAAACGTTAAATACAGCAATAAGCCCAGCGCTAGCATGAGCAGGAATAAATCAACAAATATGGAAGAGTTCGAGCCTTGCTCAGACACACCTTCACTTGATTGAAACTTAGCAAGTCGAAGTTTTTCAGACCAAGAGCTTGCGTCCTTCTTCTGAGCCTTCTCTGCGAAGCCATCGACTTTAGATAACATGGCCTTGAAATTATCAGCAGGACGCCTATGGCGTAAGTCTGAATAATTATCTGAGCGATTTAATGCACTACTCATTTACGTTTCTCAAGCAGTAGAAGTTTATTAAGCAGAGCGCTGAAGCCCAAATTTCACTAACATTGGCTTCTTCGAAGCTCGCTTTGGCTTTTTAGTGGTTTGCTGATTAGCTGATAATGCGTTCATGCTTTCGATGTAAGTCATCAAGGTCTCGCGAATCACCGCAGGCGTCCGACGCTCGTGAATCAGAACAATACCTTCTGCAAGCAAGGTAATATGCTGAACCTCTTTTAATCGACGCTGCTCCAGCCTTTCAGCAATCGGTTTGAATACAAAGCTCGCCAGGATTAAACCATAAAAGGTACTAACCAAGGCAAAAC
>NZ_LWFE01000017.1:0-842 GCF_001635675.1 Oleiphilus sp. HI0061
TCTGCGGGTGACAAGGAGCGCTTGGAGCGTCAGAAAATGGAGGCTGAACTGGTTCTCCTGAAGGAGCAGTTAGATCGCAAAGATTTAGATCTTGCTTATCGAGAGGAACGTGAGGAGCAGCTGCGATCTGAGCTTGAGGAATTGAGTGAGTCTCGTGGCGCTAGCAGCACCAATGAAGGTATGTTTGACCGCCTGAAAGCGTTGGATGTGGTCTACGTTGCCTACCACCCGGGTGCTGGGCATATCACCATGACGGCGAGTGAAATTCGTGATTATGTTGATAACCCAAACGCTTTCGTAGCGGCAAAATGTTATGTCACGGAGGAGCAGTACCTAGCTTGGTTAGAACACTTTGATCAGCCAATTTGCCAGCATGCCGAAGGCGTAGGTCAAGTTTGCGGAAAGAGTGTAAGCAAGGTTAGCGCACCGGGTGATTTTCAGGAAGGAGTGAGTGACATGTGTGAGAGTCATAAAGGTTATGCTGGCTAATAATAAAACTACTGCTGAGTTGGGTGTGCAATTTGATGTACTACCCGAAGTTCACTCCTTTCCTCTGGAGATTGCGAAAGATCAGCTAGTGACCCTGGACTGTCTGCGTCTCGATAAAGTACATCCTTTTATATCGGGGAACAAATGGTACAAGCTAAAGCATCATTTACTAGCGGCTGTCGCGGCGGGCAAATCACAAATTGTAAGTTTTGGTGGTGCCCACTCAAATCATTTGCATGCCTTGGCTTATGCCGCAAATCAATTGAATCTGGACTCTGTCGGTATTGTTCGAGGTGAACCACACGGCGATTTGACATCTACTCTGCAGGATTGCGAAAAGTGGGGGATGAAGA
>NZ_LWFE01000018.1:0-1013 GCF_001635675.1 Oleiphilus sp. HI0061
GCTCTTGATTTCATTAAAGCGCTCTTCGCTGTAGTCAACCAGATCCATCTTATTGATGGCAACGATGACGTGCTTAATACCCAGTAAAGAAGCAATAAATGAGTGACGTTTGGTTTGCGTTAATACACCGTGACGTGCATCGATCAGGATGATTGCCAGGTCAGCAGTTGACGCACCAGTTGCCATGTTACGAGTATATTGCTCGTGTCCGGGAGTGTCGGCGATGATGAACTTGCGTTTAGCAGTTGAGAAATAACGATAAGCAACATCAATGGTGATGCCTTGCTCGCNCTCAGCCTGTAGGCCGTCAACTAATAGTGCAAGGTCGATTTCACCTTCGTTGGTGCCGGACTTAACGCTGTCTTTCTTAATTGCTTCAAGTTGATCTTCATAAATCATTTGAGAGTCATGAAGTAGTCGGCCAATAAGTGTGCTCTTGCCGTCGTCAACGCTACCACAAGTAAGAAGACGTAGTAGTTCTTTTTGTTCGTGTTGCTTCAGATATTCGTTAATATCTTCACTGATAAGATCTGACTGGTGTGACATGTAAACTATCTCTTTATTTGCTGCCTCGCGCTGGGTCTTAGCGTGAGGCAATAATCTTGGTTGCTATGTATCAGCTTTGTACGTATATGCTGGCCTAGAAATAACCTTCGCGCTTCTTCTGCTCCATTGAGCCTGCCTGGTCGTGATCAATGACGCGGCCTTGTCTTTCAGAGGAGGTGGTTAGTAGCATTTCCTGAATTATTTCGGGCAAGGTTGTCGCTTCAGACTCAACTGCACCCGTTAGCGGGTAGCAACCAAGCGTACGGAAGCGTACCGACTTCATCTCTACCTTTTCACCTTCTTCAATCGGCATACGTTCATCATCAACCATGATCATGACGCCGTCACGTTCAACAACAGGTCGCTTCGCTGAGAAATAAAGTGGAACGATATCGATGTTTTCCAGGTGGATGTACTGCCAGATATCAAGTTCTGTCCAGTTAGATAAAGGGAATACACGAATGCTT
>NZ_LWFE01000019.1:0-931 GCF_001635675.1 Oleiphilus sp. HI0061
GGGTTCATCTTCAATGTAGGTATGACCATCCTTAAGGGCCGCAAAACAGTGATCAACATGGTATTGATTACAGGTCTGATTGGTTTGGCAGTGTTCTTCTTATTCTCTTTCTATAACCCAGGTAACTTGGTTCTTGATAAGTTCTTCTGGTGGTGGGTTGTTCACCTATGGGTTGAAGGTGTTTGGGAATTGATCATGGGTGCTATTTTGGCTTATACCTTGATCAAAGTGACTGGCGTTGACCGTGAGATAATAGAGAAGTGGTTGTATGTGATTATTGCTTTAGCACTGATTACCGGCCTGATAGGAATGGGGCACCACTACTTCTGGATCGGCCCGGGTGAGTACTGGTTGTGGCTGGGTTCTATCTTCTCAGCGCTTGAACCAATTCCTTTCTTCATGATGGTTGTGTTCGCATTCAAGATGGTTCGTGAACGTCGTCATGAGCATGGCAACCAGATAGCATTGACTTGGGCTTTAGGTACTTCGGTAATGGCGTTCTTGGGCGCAGGTGTATGGGGCTTCATTCATACGCTAGCACCGGTGAACTATTTTACACACGGTTCGCAGATTACTGCAGCTCACGGACATCTAGCATTCTTTGGGGCTTACTCAATGATTGTGATGACGATAATGTCCTATTCAATGCCAATTATGCGTGGTCGCCCTCACGGCAACTGTGAAAGAGCACAGAGATTGGAGCGTATGTCGTTCTGGACAATGTGTATCGCAATGTGCGGTATTACTTTGGCATTAACAGTGGCGGGCGTCTGGCAGATTATTCTCCAGCGTTTACCAGATGACGCAAATGCTCTGAGCTTTATGGCAACTCAAGAACAACTTCATCCTGTCTTCTGGGTACGTTTGTTCTTCGGTGTGATGTTCACTACAGGTGTAGGCATGTTCTTCGCAAGCTTCTTTGTTGGCGATA
>NZ_LWFE01000020.1:0-1352 GCF_001635675.1 Oleiphilus sp. HI0061
TCACATCTGTCTTAACCTTACCGAAAGATCCTCGGTATTCACTGCTAATTGTCTTGGTCAAATCACCCTCTGATAATGCAGACAGAACTTCACCCACATCAGCTAAGAAGGAGTCTGCACTTCCAACAGTCTGGTTCAAACCTTCTGCTAACTTAGCAAAGAAGCCTGTTTTACCTTCAGGGTCCAGACGCTTGGACAGATCACCATTTGCCGCCGCAAAAACAAGTCGGTCGATTTCTTGTTCGATAGCGACTTCGTTAGTTCGGTCAGCCCACTCAACAACCGTACCAATACGTTCGTTATCGTCGTTTGTAATAGGGTTCACAACCAAGTCCATATTACGGCCACCAATATTCAGACTTGCCGAATACTCACTCGTCAGGCTCTCTAACAATTGTTTCTGATGCGAGGGGTTCTTATGGAAGACATCAATACTGCTTCCTAACAAGGTATTGACGTTGAAATTACCCAGGTCTTTTTGAATGTCACTTTCTGCATTTCGCAAGTGGCAATTACCGTGAAGACATCCATGTCAGCGGCAATAATGAATTAACGGCCTTGATGTGCTCACTTAAATCGATGCAGATAAAAATGGGCTTTGAAGTAGAAGAAGCGATCGCGATTGCGAATTCAGGTAGCCGAATTAAGCAAGCCCTTGATGTCTGTAATACCAATGTCATGTTGGCAGATGACCGCATGGATATTATCTATCTGAACGCGTCGGTTCAGAAGATGTTCAAAGACGCTGAAGCAGACTTACGGAGTGATTTACCAAACTTTGATGCGGATAACTTGTTAGGCGCAAGTGCAGATGTTTTGTATAAAGATCCAAGTCATCAGCGTGCGGTGATAGAAAACCTTAACGGCACGCAGAAGAGTCGAATGAAAACGGGCGGAAGAGTGTTTGACCTAATGGCAACGCCGGTGATTAATGACCAAAGCGAGCGTTTAGGAACAGTAATTGAATGGAACGATATCACTGAAGAGCTGAAACGCACGGAAGAAGAGCGTCGCATAGCCAACGAAAATGCACGTATGAAGCAGGCGCTTGATAGCGTTTCTGCAAACGTTATGGTTGCAGATGACCAGCTTAATATTATTTATATGAATGATGCGGTTGTTGATACTTTGCGCAATGCCGAGAAGGATATTCAAGCAGAGCTAAGCAATTTTGCTGTTGATAAGATTATTGGCAGTAATATAGACATATTCCATAATAATCCAGCGCACCAGCGTGGCATGATAGAACGGATGACTGCTGAATACTCTGCAGATATTGTGGTGGGTGGTCGTAATCTAAACCTTGTTGTTAACCCGATTGTTAATGATGAGGGTGAGCGCATTGGTACGGT
>NZ_LWFE01000021.1:0-516 GCF_001635675.1 Oleiphilus sp. HI0061
GACAAAACACCTAAGTGGGAATACGCGCACTATACCCATATCCCAAGTTCCGTTATTGAGTCTTTATTTAGTAGGCCTTGGGATAAAAACCCTTTAGATGGGCTACTGGCTTAAGCAAAGCTTCTTATAAATAACAAAGGGGGCTATTCTGCCCCTTCCAAGATTGGGAAAATAATAATGACAACGATCGCGTTTATAGGTCTAGGGAACATGGGACGTCCCATGGCAAAAAATCTTGTAAAAGCGGGTTACAACCTGCGGGTATATGATTTAGCCAAGACTCCACTAGAAGAGATGAAGCAACTCGGTGCGCATGTCGCAAGCTCGGCATCACAAGCGTGCAAAGACGCTACTATCCTTATATCCATGCTGCCTGCAGGTAGGCATGTGTTAGGGCTTTATCTTGAAGGCGAAAAACTATTATCAATCATTGATAAAGAAACCTTAGTGATTGATTGCTCAACGATCGAAGCGGAGTCTGCTATTAGCGTACATAACGCAGCAAAAGATAAAGGT
>NZ_LWFE01000022.1:0-1022 GCF_001635675.1 Oleiphilus sp. HI0061
ATGGAAGCTCTTTAACTCGTGAGAGAACTTTAGGGTTCCAGTGTTCAATGGCAGTTTCTAGCATTTGAGGGATAGATAAGCATTTTGATGATATCTCAATCCCCAACAGCCTAAAGATACAGCTCAAATTCTCTTTGGCTTGGAGAGAAGAGACGGCCTTCGCGTGGTTTTGTTTACTCAGCTTCTGACCTTTAGCAGATAGTACCGGGAAATGAGAGAATTCGGGAGGCTTATAGTCAAGCGCTTGATAGAGTGCCAATTGCATGGGAGTAGAGAAGAGTAGGTCGTAGCCTCTTACGACATGTGTAATATTCTGTCGGTGATCATCATTAACCACAGCTAGTTGATAAGCATAAAAGCTTTCTTTACGCTTAAGAACAAAATCATCATCTAGTTTATACGAGTGTTCACCTTGCATGCCGTCATGCCAATAATATAGTTCTTCGGTATTCCTAAACTTCTGAGCACAGTTTTGCTTATCGACAGACTGGCGTAGGCAAGCTTCATTGTGTCGACCACCGTTTGTAGCCAAGTATTTTCGACTACAGGGGCAATAGAAAATTGCTTTTCTTAAGTCCAGTTTTGTTAACAAGCTTTCGTATTCAGCACTATGTGCTGATTGAAAAACTATTGGTTCATCCGAGAATAAATGGTGGGCTTCAAGTGTCTCGATAATTTGCTGGCTAGCGCCGGGTGCTTCACGTAAGGGGTCAATATCTTCAATTCTTACAAGCCAGGTACCCGAATTTCTCCTTGCCTCTAAATAGGAAACCAAGGCAGCGAAGAGTGAACCAAAGTGTAAAGGGCCGGTAGGGGACGGAGCAAAGCGACCGCGATATGAGCTCATAGATCTAAGGATATTGGGTAGGAGTAGCTCCCACCCAATCTATCAGGATTAAATTCCTGTTTGGCGCTCTTTAATTTCAGCGAGCGTTTTACAGTCGATGCATAGGGTTGCAGTAGGTCGTGCTTCAAGCCGACGAATACCGATCTCTACACCGCAAGAATCGCAAAAGCCATAG
>NZ_LWFE01000023.1:0-887 GCF_001635675.1 Oleiphilus sp. HI0061
TATTGAATTCACTGCTGGTAAGTTCTATTTCTTCACCCTCAATTAGGGCTTCACGCGTTTTTAGTTTTAGCTTGATTTTGTCTGAAACCAGCTCACTAGCCTGGTTTGTTGTCTGGCCTTGGTCGATCTCCACGCGTCTTAGCAATGCTTTGATTCGCGCCACCAACTCTCGTGGGTTAAATGGCTTGGGAAGGTAGTCGTCGGCGCCCATCTCAAAGCCTATGATTCTGTCTAGCTCATCACCTTTTGCGGTGAGCATTAATATTGGGCTAGTGATTTGGCCGCGTATATCACGCAACACGCTTAAACCATCTTTGTTAGGCAGCATGATGTCGAGAATGATAACGTCGTAGTGACTTTTTAAAGCCAAGCGTTCACCTTCGACGCCATCGAATGCCGTGGTCATGGTGAAACCTTCTTGTACTAGCAGGCTACTTAGAAGCTCACTGATCTCGGTATCATCTTCAATGAGTAATATATTGGCACTCATATCAAACCTTTATTGATTTACGGAATTGTTTGAAGTCTAGCATAGGCTTTTTACCTTCTATTTAATCTTTACAGAGACTTTACGTTTACTAGACCCCGATTTACATAGCAATGAATACAATGATTATCAGTCGATAACAAATCGATTAAAAAAATCATTGAGAGGAAGAAATCATGAGTAATCGTCTATTTACTAAGAAGAAGTTATTAGGTTTGAGTTTAGCGATGGTCATCGCAGGGTCTGCAGCGGTTGCGACAGCAGGGCCGCACTATAAAGAGCATGGCATGAACCACAAAATGGAAAGAATGCTCAAGCGTCTTGATTTAAGCGAAGAGCAAGAGGTGCAGGTTGAGGAAATTCTGGCTCCCATGAAAGAGCTCAGAAAGGAAAGAAAAGG
>NZ_LWFE01000024.1:0-669 GCF_001635675.1 Oleiphilus sp. HI0061
ATAGTATCTTTCATTATAGGTTATATATAAACCAATAGCCCGTGCTTATACTTGCATACACACCTTCGAAATATTGGTACATGAGGACGAATTATGAAACTTTCTGAAGCCTTGAAGACGCGCCGTAGCATTCGTCAATTCACACCTGTAAGTATTCCGGATGATGTCTTGGAGCGCGTTATCAGCAAAGCATTGCTATCACCCAGTGGAGGTAACTCTCAACCTTATCGAATTGCAATTGCTAGCGGTAGCACAAAAAATAAGATAGCTGACGAATTATCTAGCAAGTTCGCCAAAGCTAGCCGGATTAAGCGCCTTCCGTTACCAAGCAAAATTTGGCAGGGGTTAACAAGTGGTGTTTTGCCCGACGGCGATTATAACCCCGACGTCAGTTACCCTGATGAGCTTAAGAAACGCAAGTTTGATTGTGGCATGGGGCTATACGAAACACTGGGCATTGAAAGAAGTGACTACGAGGCACGTGAGGCGCAAATGCAAAAGAATTTTGAGTTTTTTGGTGCGCCCACTGCAATTTTTATATTTATCAATGACAAACTTGGTCTTTATAGTGCTTTGGACGCCGGTATCTTTATGCAATCACTCATGCTCGCTGCCGTAGAAGAAGGGTTGGGGTCCTGTCCTCAAGCCGCTATTGCCACTTGGGCAAGT
>NZ_LWFE01000025.1:0-2285 GCF_001635675.1 Oleiphilus sp. HI0061
TAACACGGGGTGCCATACTGTTCAGCGATCTGGCTTAGTGACGAATTTTCTGCATACAACTCGCCATTCTGGTACGAAAAATAACTCATGATTTATAACACTTTTTAATCGCCTGAACCGCTTCAGGCTTGGATAGAATTTGCCAATCACCCAGGATTGCTAAGCTTAGTTCTCAAACTGCTCTTCTGGGGCTCTCGTATCTCGTTTCTTTTTTTCTGCCTTATCGGAAGCAGGACTTTCCACCACTTCCGACTGATTGTGCACAGGCAAATAGAGATCACCCTTTTGGCCACAGCCTTGCACCAGTACCACACATGACATGATAAAAAGAGGCGTAAGTTTTAATCTCATACGTTTACTCACACCTCGAAATAAAGGCCGAAAAAGAATAATTTCCGAAAGGCTCATGGGAAGATACGCGTCAGCTGCCAAAAGGCAGGAATTATAACGAGTTGAAGGGCAATTGACTATTTTTAAGTACAAACCCTAACGAGAAGACTGTTTTTGTATGGCTCGATGCAGAGCCTTGTCAGCCTTTGCAAACCAGCGCAATACTTCCAGGGTTTTCGCCGAATCACTGGATGCTACGCTAAATTGAGATGAGTGATTGCTAAGCAAGACCTCCGACACCATAAGCGGCAGTCGGTCAGATACCTGCTGCTTATTAGCATAATGGATAAGCGCTTCATATTGCTGCTCTCCATGCGCGGCATTACTAAACTCCATACCCTGAAAGCTCAAGTCGCAGTTCGACTGGTAGCCTTCACTGCTAACATGAACCTGTACCTCACTCACTGCACAGTGTGGAATATCTTTCAGCGCCCGTATACGATAACCACCGTCTTTCGCCTTGGTGATTTTATTAAAGCTCACCGTAGGCATTTCACCTCCCAGGCTCATATCTGAGAGCTGCCTTGTTTCCAACATCCGAACCAGGCACTCATTCAATGCAGAAAGTAGTAGCATCTCGTCACGCCCCGTTAAAACCAGGCGCAACAGGCTACCCTGCTCGTCCAATATAATTAACTGATAGGTATCGTGATGCAAAAAGAAAAAAACCTGAATATTACCAGGCATATTGTAGGGTAAAACTGCTGCAACCAGGGTCTCTCCTGGCTGAGCGTATTCATCAAAAATAATTGGGCTATAGTGACGCTGCCCCTGCTTTAAGGCTTTGTAGAGCTCCACCTCATTTGCATAGGAAAAATACCTGAACTGCTCATCAACATACTGAACCACATAGTGACGCCCGCCCATATCGAGAACATAGCGAACAGAGCGGACACGTCCATCTGGAAAAAAAGCTTTCTTGATCGAGGTAAAGACACCTTCAACACGCGAAGCAATAATACTCGCTCGCTGAGGGCAGAAACAAAATACACGTAATTCACACTCGAAGTCACTTTGCTGTGCCAAACAAATCTGCAAATAAGACTGCAGGGTTTGCATCAGGGTATCACCCACTTCAAAACGGTGCGCACTGACTTCATTCCAGCTATTAATACTGATTTGATCTATCGTGCGTACCAGGTTAAAGCGATCGGTACTGTAGTCGAGTGCATCTGTACGATCACTTAAACGCTGCATCCCCCGTTCCGCTAATTCTTCCATGGGGTCTAAACCAACGCTCACAAACAAGACCACCTGTGTAACCTGCGCAGCCTTAACAAAGCTTGCCTGATTCACTGGTGGAAGAGGTACGCTAATACTTTGCTGCAAAGCACGAATCATCTGCTGAACTTCTTGTAGCCTGTAGCCCGTATCACCCGGTACCAGACTTAAGCGAGTGGAGCTATTTACAATGCCGTTAAAATATAGCCATGCAAGTAACTCCACCATCGAAGTAAATTTCTTCAAGGGCACTTCAAACGAAGCATCTGAATCAGTACTTAGATTCCTGTATAACAGCCAGCCGCTTTGCTCACTTGGCATCAACTGAGAGCTGGTATGGTGAATAGCCAGGTTCTCTTCCCATAAGTCCCCGACAATACCCGGATTAACCCGCTCAACCTTACCTGCTTTCTTCTGAAAATTTGCGTATAGCTTTCTGCCCAGGAGGTTAAGGTCTTCAGCGGTAATACTGGAGCGAATACCATGAGTGCGAGCATACTGTGACAAAAACCGATAACAGTAACTCAACTCTGCCACTAAGACTTGGCGCTCGACCAGAACCTCATCAACTTTCCATTTGGCGCGAGAGTCCAGGTACCTGAACTTACTCTCTGACCAACCCCAGGTTCGGACAATTTTTTCCAATAGTTTTCTCTGCCATGAAGGCCCCCTTC
>NZ_LWFE01000026.1:0-735 GCF_001635675.1 Oleiphilus sp. HI0061
GATGATGCCGAACTATCATCTCGCCGCGTTCACAAGTCGGGCCTTGTAGGGAAGCCCTGATCGGAAAACTAATACCTGAAAGACGCAAACATCGCTAAGTAAAAGGCCTGAAGTTTTTACTTAGTACTGCTTGTTTCGATGAGTTTATAATAGGGCTTAGTCAGGCTTAATTAGATCGTCCATAAGGCTTACGCCTAGGCTTAAGTGATATAAAGTGTGATGCGCATCACACTTTATGATCTCGTATATTAGATCAGACCAATGCTTCGTGCTTTTGATAAAGCCTCTGTACGACTCTTTGCTTCTATCTTTCCATATAGGTTGCGAATATGTGCTTTGACGGTGGCCGGTGCGAGGCTTAGCTTCTGAGCGATCTCTTTGTTTGCTAAGCCCTGATCAATCAGGCCGAGCACTTCAAGTTCGCGCGAGCTAAGAGGTTCTAGCAATTGCTTATTGCTCTCCAATGCTGCTGCGCCAGGCAGTTCATCTTGTTGAACAGGCTTGGTCTCATTGCTTAATCCTAATGTTGCGCTCAATTTCTGCAAATAGCTGTCAGGTATGCTGGGATCAGCACCCAGTGCTAGAACCGGAAGAAGCTCAACAGCCTCATTGGTGTAAACAGAGATGAAGCCGTCCTGTGATGCGAGATGTAATGATTCTTTAATTGCTTCTTCGGCTTCTTTTGAGTTGTGGAGGCTATGGTAGATTGAGGCAGAAAGGTTCAATACTTGAATC
>NZ_LWFE01000027.1:0-766 GCF_001635675.1 Oleiphilus sp. HI0061
TTGATATGTTTTCCGGAATAAAAATGTTTTTCTCTGGCAGGCTTAGCCTATTGTCCTGCTTAGGCTTGATGAGTTTATCCAGAAGGTTCTGATCCAGTTCTTGAATGTTATAGGGTGCGTCGTACCAGTCAGTAAACCGTTTTCCAACAACTGCTTTAGCGCTAACCGCAACAAACATATTCTTGGGATTAAGATGGCTTAAGTATGTTTTGTATAACTCGTGATCGAACTGCTTGAGCGAGTAGGGCTTGATAAGAATATCTTCTGCTGAAGTAAACTGGAGCGCCCTTGATAGCTTGCTCGTGAAATGAATGGGTTCACTTTTCTCTTGATAGTTAAAAGCAATATCTAACATGGTTTTTTGTTCGTCAAAGTAAAGCTTTTNCAGGCCTTCTTTACGTAGAAGGTCAATATAACTATGAATGGTCTCTAGAATTCGTTCCTGGTTGTCAAAGCCAAACTGAGTCAAGCTCATGCGGATAACAAACAGTTCTTTGACTCTAGTATCAAACTCTGCACCGGCCGATAGTGAGTCGACTAGGTTTTCATTTTTTAATGCCGACAATAGGCTGCCTTTACCCTCATGGCCAATCAGGTTTGATAGGTAGGATACAGGCTTTGAGTCTTGGTGAAGGCTTGATGATGGTATGGGGAATGCGAGCATCATTGATCGCTTGTCCATTATCGATTGCGCTTCAACTTTTACAGGTAGGAAATCTTCTGCGAAGAAATCTTGCGATATGTCGGTAAACTCGACGTTGCTGTT
>NZ_LWFE01000028.1:0-1136 GCF_001635675.1 Oleiphilus sp. HI0061
GCAAAGCGGCCATTTCGAGAGTTCTGCGCCTCTCGCGCTCTAACTTGCTAATACGTTCCTTAAACTCTGGCGACAGGTCTTCGAGATTTTTATCAATGCCTTTATAAACCAATAAAGGGGCGCGCTCTTCGACTTCTTTCTGCGCAGCATTCTGAGCCAAGAGGTTGGCTAGAACCATGCCAAATGAAAAGGCAAAGAACATCATAATGAACTGCGTTCTCCCCGGTTTCTGACTTTCTTTCAAAACGCTTCCTCTCTTACTCTATGACAGGTCAAGACACTGATACATGCAAAGACTTGTTTTAGTTCAAGCATAGACACATACTTCTGAAATTACAGGTTTACTTAAATTTTTGTCCTTGCCGGTCATTTAAATTCTTTATCGCCCTATTTACTAAGAAGCCACTATGCTTGAAAAGCTATTCTCCAATATTTTTGACGCTGCCCAGCAGTCTTTCTGTCGCTACCCCGTAGTGCTTAGTGGCGACAAGAATTGGTGTTTAGATACGGTTCAAAGCAACTCGCTTTTCGGCGATATAAATGAGGCTATTTATATCAGCGCCTCCGAACCTATTAAAGGCTTTAAGTCTGTTTCTGCACATAAAGTTAAAAGCCTCTTGGGTGGTGATTGTAATCTGTTGCTTTGGGATGGCTTCGATGGCTTAAGCCCGGACGGACTTGGTGGAGCATCTGGACTTGTTCGCGGAGGAGGCTTATTTATCATCATGGTGCCCCCTCTCGCTGACTTGGCTAAAGCACCTGACCCAGACTATCGCCGCATGTGCAGTGACGAGTCAGAGTTATCTAAAACAAACACCTTTTTTCTCCAGCGTTTGATTAGCTTTTTTAACAGTCAGGATTGTCTGCTATTTTGCCAAGAGAATCAGTCTCAGCTTCCTGCTGTTCCTGCGGCTGCGACGACTCAGGTACAGGCCCTACCCACACCTGACCAGCGCGAAGCAATTGAGCTAATCACTCATGTTGTCGAAGGGCACCGTAGACGGCCACTGATCGTCACCGCCGATAGGGGACGAGGCAAAACCAGCGCGCTTGGCATTGCCGCGGCGAAGTTGGCCCTCAAATATAAAAAATCTATTTTGATTACAGCCCCCTCAAAACGAGCTTGTGCCAATGCA
>NZ_LWFE01000029.1:0-746 GCF_001635675.1 Oleiphilus sp. HI0061
GTAAATTTCGGGTTCGCGGGTGCCTAAAAGGTTTAGGTTTGGGCCATGAAGTACCAGTATGCTAGCCATAATCAGACGATGCTCGTAAAAACATGTGAAAGAGAAAGTTAATTCTAAGTGCCGTGAGAAATGTCTACAAGTGTAGTTTCTTTTTATGACACTTTATCTACAATATAGTGGCTAGTTTGCCCATATATTGCGTTATTTACAAGCAGGTTTTCTTACAGTTCTGTATTGTAGCAACGGACATTATTTCGTCCATTTCTCTTTGCTTCGTATAGGGCATGATCAGCCTTTTCACATAAGGATTGAGCGTTTTCGTGGTCAGCTAATGCAATGCCGCAACTAAAGGTGACATTGAATGTGCCGGTTCCGGCGGGCTGTGGTAATTCTGCAAAGCGTTCACGTATTTCGTTAAGAATAGTTTTAGCATCGCGTTCAGAAGTATTTGGCAGTACGATGGCAAACTCTTCGCCACCATAGCGACCGATGTGGTCTGTTTTACGTAGCCGCTGTTTAAGGAAAAGAGAAAGGCTTTTCAGTACGCGGTCGCCAATAGGGTGGCCGTAGTTATCATTAATCTTTTTGAAGTAGTCGATATCGAGCATTGCGAAACAGACAGGTAGTTCGCTTTCCGCTGCTTTAGCAACTTCAATTTCTAGCAAATGTAGAGTATGGGTATGATTGTAAAGCCCGGTCAGGCTATCGCGAATCATTAGTGCCAAAAGGGATCGAGCTCTTCGGCC
>NZ_LWFE01000030.1:0-1176 GCF_001635675.1 Oleiphilus sp. HI0061
TGCTATTCAACTCGCTGATGCCTTGGATGCGATTCACCATGCTCAAGTAATTCATAAAGACTTGCATCCCGGAAATATCGTTCTGAATCCGGATACCGGAAGAGTACAAATTATCGATTTCGGTCTGGCCTCATTATTAACGCGCGAACAGCCAGCCATTATCGAGCCTGATAAGCTTGAAGGTATTTTAAGTTATATTTCTCCCGAGCAAACAGGGCGAATGAACCGTGCTATAGACTACCGAAGTGATATTTACACTCTGGGCGTAACTTTCTATAAACTTCTGACGGGAGACTTACCATTCGAAGCTGATGATGCTCTGGGTATAGTGTATGCCCACATGGCGACTCAACAGCAGAGCGCTTCGACTAAAAGGCCAGCTTTACCAGCAGCTATTTCATCAATTATTGATAAAATGATGATGAAAAATGCTGAAGATAGATACCAGAGCGCATTCGGTCTAAAGCATGATTTGCTGCATTGTCAGCGTTCAATTGTTAAAGATGGCACGGTAAATGATTTTTTGCTGGCGACTAACGATGTATCTAGTCGCTTTTGCATACCTCAGACCTTATGTGGCCGAAATGAAGAGCTTGGCCTTTTGCTTGAAAGCTTTGATAAAGCGAAACAAGGTCGGCCCCAATTACTGACAGTTTGCGGTTACTCAGGGATCGGCAAGTCAGCATTGATTCACGAAGTGTACAAACCCATCGCAGCGAGCAATGGCGTCTTTATAAGCGGTAAGTTCGATCAATTCCAACAAAATACACCATACTCTGCGATTAAGGCAGCTCTGACAAACTGGCTAAAACAAGAACTAAGGTTACCTGAAGATCAGCTGCTTTCACTGCGTAAACGCTTAGGTGAAGCTTTGGGTAATAACGTCAGAGTGTTAATTGAATTCCTTCCGGAATTGGAACTGCTTTTCGGCAAACACGAGGCACCTTTGCTTCTTGGTGCACAAGAGACGCTTGCTCGTTTCGTGCTAGTTTTTCAGGCTTTCATTAAAACCATTACAGAAGATAAGCCCTGGGTTATCTTTATTGATGACATTCAATGGGCAGACCGCGGAACTTTGCATCTGATACCGGAGTTGCTCAGTGAACCTGGTTGTCGCCTTCTTATATTACTTGCTTATCGAGATAATGAAGTTGATAGCCAGCACCCGGCTCAAAG
>NZ_LWFE01000031.1:0-826 GCF_001635675.1 Oleiphilus sp. HI0061
CAAATCAGAAAAGACCTTGGGGTGGGCCTGCATGCATGAAGCTAAATTCACACCTGACTCTAGGCGCTGAGAAACATCAAAGAGTGTCTCGCGAAGCACTTCTGACTTGGTTGAATCCGCCAAGCCTTTCATTGCACGTATAATAGGAATACCGGCGCGAGCCAAAGCATTCATTTGCCGACAAAAAATAATCAGCTCATCAAGCGTCACTTTGGGTTTGATCAGCTGTATATTTATACTGCCCAAACTTTTTGACGCTTCCTGCAGCTCACTGATTTGAACCGGAGTAATACCTTTTTTAAGCAGCTCATTGGCAGCAGCTGACTCTGAAGCTATCTCCAGTTCACCGCTAACCTGGGCCCCTTTTGCATCACGCCCCTTGTATTGAAATCGAGCCATTAACCCTGCCACCCTTCAAGTAAGTTACTCATCGAGTTCATCCAGGTCTATTTCCAGCTCATCGTCCAAGCTTGCCCCCAATTCATCAAGGGTTGCAGAAATTCTGAAGACCTCATCAATCGTCGTAATACCCTGACGCGCATACTCTAAGGCGCACCGATCCAAGGGCTCGTAATAAGCATTCATCTTGGCAGCTTCAGCAAAGGCATCCGGGTCTGCACGACGAAGCGCCCCCAAAGTACGATCATCCATTTCTAGCCACTCGTAAATACCTACTCGCCCTTTATAGCCGGTATCACTGCACTGGTAACAGCCGCTTCCAACAGTGAAATTATCTGGTAGGATTTCACCTTCAGCGACCATACTACCTAGCCAGATTCTCTCCTGTTCCGTTGGGTGATACTCGGTCGCACAGTTCGGGCATACC
>NZ_LWFE01000032.1:0-1023 GCF_001635675.1 Oleiphilus sp. HI0061
CCAACGCTTAAAGTTTATCCCCAAGGAAGGTGACCAGATAATTGTTCGAGCCAAAGTGAGCTTGTACGAAGGTCGCGGCGATTACCAACTTATCGTTGAAGGCATGGAACCGGCGGGTATTGGGCAACTACAAGCCGCTTTTGAAGCACTAAAGCTTAAACTGGCTGGCGAAGGACTGTTTGACCAGCAGCATAAAAAATCTATACCACAAATCCCCAAAAAAGCAGCCGTGATAACCTCTCAAAGCGGTGCCGTCATTCATGACATCATTTCAGTGACGCAGCGTCGCTTCCCTGCACTAGAGATCATTTTGCTACCCGTTCAGGTTCAAGGGGAAGGCTCAGCACAACAAATTGCCGACGCTATCGCTTACTGCAACAGCCACAACCTTGCAGATGTGTTAATTGCTGGGCGAGGAGGCGGGTCTCTAGAGGATTTATGGAGTTTTAATGAAGAAGTCGTCGCACGTGCTATTTTTGACAGCGAACTACCTATCATTAGCGCCGTTGGTCATGAAGTAGACTTTACGATTGCCGACCTGGTAGCAGACTACCGGGCACCAACGCCATCAGCAGCCGCAGAACACATTACGCCCGACCAATACGAATTAATGCAAAACCTGGATCAACAACAACGGCGCCTGGAGTTTTTGATCAACAATCGATTCAAACAACTCAGCCAAAGCATCGATGCCTTACAAAAACGACTAAGACATCCTGGCGATGCCCTTCAAGAAAAGGGTTTACGCCTTGAAGAACTTCAAGAGCGCATTAAACGGGCACTATCAAACACTATTGAAAATAAATCTGGAAGTCTGAATATACTTCAGCACCGCTTACTCAGATATAACCCTCAAGCGAAGCTTGAACAAAGCGCAGCAACACTAAACAACGCTTACGACAAACTAGTACAAGCGCAGCATGCAAACCTGGAACAACAGCAACACAGACTGGCGATTCTAGCCCAGACACTGCACACGGCAAGCCCTCTTGCAACCTTAGGGCGCGGCTATGCCATATTAAA
>NZ_LWFE01000033.1:0-1373 GCF_001635675.1 Oleiphilus sp. HI0061
GTGACAGGTGCTTGTGAGTTGCCTGAAGGTGTTGAAATGGTAATGCCTGGTGATAACGTACAGTTAACAGCTACTTTGATCGCGCCAATCGCGATGGAAGAAGGTCTACGCTTCGCGATTCGTGAAGGTGGTCGTACTGTAGGTGCGGGTGTTGTAGCTAAGATTGTTGAATAATCTTAGTCTATGTTTGGAAGGCAGCTTGATGCTGCCTTCTTTTGTATAGGCCAGTAGCTCAATTGGCAGAGCAGCGGTCTCCAAAACCGCAGGTTGGGGGTTCGATTCCCTCCTGGCCTGCCATTTATTCTAGTAATAAATGGTAGTGGAACAGAATACTTATTAGTGCGTCGATTATGAATGCAAAGGTAGAGAAAGAAGGTAGTGCGCTAGATACGCTGAAGTGGTTGTTGGTGCTTTGTTTGGTGTCAGCGGGCGTGGTGGGTAACTACTATTTTGAAGCAGAATCTCTGTTGTACAGAGTGCTTGCGCTACTTGTTTTGGCATTTGTTGCTGGATGGGTTGCCGTTCAAACGACAAAAGGGCAGGCCTTTGCGAAGTTGGTCTCTGAAGCTCGTTTAGAGATTCGTAAGGTTGTATGGCCTACTAAGCAAGAGTTGACCCAGACGACAATGATAGTTGTTGTTTTTGTGTTAGTGGTTGCGCTTATTTTATGGGGTGTCGACTCCCTGATCGGCTGGATTGTTTCCAGTATTATAGGGTAGTAGGAGAATCACGATGTCCAAAGCTTGGTATGTAGTTCATGCCTATTCAGGTTACGAAAAGCAGGTAATGCGCTCGTTGCAAGAGCAGGTTGCTTTGAAAGGCTTGGAAGCAAAATTTGGTGAAATACTGGTTCCTACAGAGGAAGTGGTAGAAATGCGCGAAGGTAAAAAGCGCAAGAGTGAGCGTAAGTTTTATCCAGGCTACGTTCTTGTGCAAATGGAAATGGACGACGATGCTTGGCATTTGGTTAAGTCCACTCCAAGAGTGTTAGGCTTTATTGGTGGTACTGCTGAAAGACCTGTGCCAATTACTGATCGTGAAGCTGATACGATTCTTCAGAAGATAGAGACGGGTGCAGAGAAACCTCGTCCTAAGACCTTGTTTGAAGCTGGTGAAGTGGTTCGGGTTATCGATGGGCCGTTTGCAGACTTTAATGGTGTTGTTGAGGAAGTAGATTACGAGAAGAGCCGCGTTAAAGTAGCGGTTCTGATTTTTGGTCGCTCTACCCCTGTCGAACTAGAGTTTGGGCAAGTAGAAAAAGACTAAGCAAGTAAGATTTTATCTGCTCACTTTGCGAACTGCAAAGTGGGCTTTTTCTGTCTATACGGGGAGCTATTGAAGCGTTTGAACCCGAAGGAGTAAAAAATGGCAAA
>NZ_LWFE01000034.1:0-1218 GCF_001635675.1 Oleiphilus sp. HI0061
CTGTTTAGGCATGCCCCTCAAAATACGATTTATATCATTAATGAAACCCATGTCTAGCATACGGTCTGCTTCATCAAATACTAGGAACTCAATGTGATTTAAGTCGATACACTCCTTCATGAGCAAGTCGAGTAAACGTCCAGGTGTAGCCACCACAATACTCACCCCCTTTTTGATAGCTTGTATTTGTGGGTTCAAGCTAACGCCGCCATAGGCGATAGCTGACTGAATATTTGTGTTGTGGCTGTAAGTATTTATGCTATTGAATACTTGTAGTGCTAATTCTCGTGTAGGTGTTAATACTAAGGCTTTGGGTGACTGGCAGGAGCTTTCTTCAATGTTGTCATTAATTGGCTTAAGGGTGTTTTGAGCATCAATAAGTTTTTGAATAATGGGAAGGGCAAAGGCTGCGGTTTTGCCCGTACCGGTTTGTGCCCCAGCCATCACATCGTGGCCGGCGAGAACTTCAGGAATAGCTGCTTGTTGGATAGGCGTTGCGTCAAGGTAGCCGAGCTCAAGCAGATGAGTCAATAATTGAGGGGAAAGACCTAGGGTTTGAAAGCTCATGGATATCTCGATTATTGATAGTGGGAAAATGGCGTGCAGTGTAGCGGCTTTATCTTGAACTTGATATATGACACCGCTAGGCTGTTTAATTCCGGGCTTTACTTGATCTGTCATGAAATCTATACGCCAACAGCTATTGATCATTTCATTAGCGTGCAGATTTACCTACAATGCAGCCATTCCTAATATTGAGATTTAGTTATGAAAGTATGTGGTGTTGAATTAAAGGGTAGTGATGCGATTATTTGTCTCTTGTCCATGGATGATGAGATATTCGATATCCCTGACTGTCGCGTAAGAAAAGTGACGCTAGAGAAGAGCCATAGTCTAAAGTACTTTCAGGCTACGTTTGCCAAACTGATGACAGACTATCAAATAGATACCGTAATTATTCGAGAGAGACCGACAAAAGGTAAGTTTGCCGGTGGTGCGATTGGTTTCAAAATGGAGGCTGCAATTGAACTGATTGATGGAGTCGATGTTCGCTTGATAACCCCAGTTGATATCAAAGCAGCTGTTAAGAAAAACCCTATCCCGGTACCTTTTGAAGAAACAGGCCTGAAAGTGATGCAAGAAGCCGCATTTACTACAGCTTATGCCTACCTTATGCGTAGACATTATGGTGTGGATGCAGAACAGGAGTAACGGCCA
>NZ_LWFE01000035.1:0-527 GCF_001635675.1 Oleiphilus sp. HI0061
GTGACTTCCAGGCGATCATCGGTCGAGAAGCAAAAGCTCAGTGCCTTGAGAAAGAAGGGCGATTACCTGATGCTTTAGTCGCTTGTGTAGATGGTGGCTCGAATGCAATCGGTTTATTTTACCCCTTTATCTGCGACCACGATGTTGAGATGTATGGTGTTGAGGCTGGAGGACACGGTATCGAGACTGGTGAGCATGCTGCGCCGCTATGCGCTGGCGCTCCGGGAGTTCTTCACGGAAATCGTACCTACTTGATGTCTGATAAGGCTGGCCAGATTCAGGGCACTCACTCTATTTCTGCAGGGCTTGATTATCCAGGCGTTGGTCCTGAGCATTCCTGGTTGAAGGACATGAAGCGAGCAAATTACGTGTCGGTTACCGACGATGAGGCACTTGCTGCATTCCGTCGCCTAACGCTAGTTGAGGGTATTATGCCTGCACTTGAGTCAAGTCATGCAATCGCCTATGGAATTAAAAAGGCGGCGACGATGTCATCCGATAAAATTATGATCATTAACCTTTCAGGT
>NZ_LWFE01000036.1:0-22590 GCF_001635675.1 Oleiphilus sp. HI0061
ACTAAAGGGGTGATCTTTAAAGCTTCCAAACGATGAAAGCACTGCGCCAAAGCTTGAGGATGAGAAGACACTGTCTTAATCGCCTCAAGTTGAGTTCCGGGTAGGGCAAGCAAGCAATGATTCACCGGCTCAAAGTGCTCGGCAATAATGCTCAAATGCGTATTGGGTAATAAACGATAAATCTCCTCAACACGCCCGGCGGTCGAATTCTCAAGCGGGATCATCGCATAGTCAGCCTGGCCTTGTTCCACCAGCTGAATAGCGCTTTGAAAGTTCTCGCAAGCGAGGGCACGATGATCAGGAAAGACCTTCTTACAGGCCAAGTGCGAATAAGCACCCTCAATTCCCTGATAAGCAACAGTAATCTGTGTAGGAGTGTTCATGGTAATAACTGCTTGTATAAATTCGAATGCTGGGATTATAAAGAATAATCAGAGCTAGTGTATCTTTTTCAACGGAGTCAGACTCGATTGAAAACCAATCGAGTCTGACTCCGTTGAAAAGAAGCTGCTGAAAAGTTAGTGTAGATTTAGTGTTCAACGCCAGAAGACAGGGAGGTCAATATGGCGAGATTACCCCGGTTTGTGATTCCAGGCCATCCGCAGCGCGTGATTATTAGAGGTAATAACCGTGAAGCGATTTTTCATCAAAATGACGATTATTTGTTCTATCTAGATAAACTGAATGACGCGTGTCGAGCATACTCTTGTGAAGTACATGCTTATGTCTTGATGACCAATCACGTACATTTGCTGATTACACCTCAAGTGGAAGACGGCATATCAAAAACAATACAGAATATTGGGCGTTACTATGTTCAGTACTTTAATAAAAAGTACCGCCGAACGGGTACGTTGTGGGAAGGGCGTTATAAAGCGTCTCTTATTGACTCAGCTCTCTATTTACTAACTTGCTATCGATATATCGAGCTAAATCCTGTTCGGGCCAATATGGTGGCCCACCCATCTAATTACCCTTGGTCTAGTTATCGTGTTAATGCTTTGGGAGCACAAAGCGAGCTAATCTCACCTCATTTCGAATACTTGTCTTTATCCGTATCGCCAGAAAAAAGACGGTCGATATATCGTTCTCTATTTACGTACGAGATAAAAGAACAGACGCTTGAAGAGATTCGCACAGTAACAAATAAGGCATGGGTACTGGGAAGTGAGCAATTCAAGTCTCAAATTGAAGCGCAGACCGGTAGGGCAAGTCACCCGAGAAAGACGGGCGGTGATCGTAGGTCGAAGGTTTTCAAAGGGGTCAGACTCGATTGAAAATCAATCGAGTCTGACCCCTTTGAAAAAGGCTAGGCCGCCTTAAGATCATAACTCTGCGGATAAAGCTTGTTCGCTTCAGCTTCTTCCAAATCCCTTTGTATTGCAGCAGCGGTATTCTTCAGTACGTTGAGCCCAAATTTCTGAATTCCATTTATGAGCATAGTCAGGCACAAGCAAAATCGTTTAACGTACTGTTATAGAAATTAGGGTATGCAAAATCATGACTCCCATTATTCAAATCGAAAACTTGTCTAAGGTTTATGCTGGTGGTTTTCAAGCGCTCAGTGGTATTAACCTTACAATAGAAAAATCTGAAATCATTGCTTTACTCGGTCCGAACGGGGCCGGTAAGACGACCTTAATCAGTACCATTTGCGGTATAGTCAATCCATCTTCCGGCACCGTGACTGTCGACGGTGAGGATATTATCAAAGGCTACCGCCATACGCGTGAAATGATTGGTCTGGTTCCACAAGAGTTAACGACTGACTCATTTGAGACTGTATGGGATACCGTGACGTTTAGTCGAGGCTTATTTGGTAAAGCGCCTAACACGGCTTATATCGAGAAGACGCTAAAAGACTTATCACTGTGGGATAAGAAAGATAACCGTATTATGGAGTTGTCAGGTGGTATGAAGCGCCGTGTGTTGATAGCCAAAGCGCTGTCGCATGAACCCAAGATTTTATTCTTGGATGAGCCGACAGCTGGGGTTGATGTTGAGCTGCGAAAAGATATGTGGGAGTTGGTCCGTAAGCTTCGAGAAAAGGGGGTCACGATTATCCTCACCACACACTATATTGAGGAAGCAGAAGAAATTGCTGACCGTATTGGTGTGATCAATAATGGTCAATTAGTCTTGGTTGAAGAGAAGACAGAATTGATGCGTAAGTTAGGGAAGAAGCAATTAACCCTCGACCTGAAGACCGAGCTATCTAGTTTGCCAACGAGCCTAAAAGGTTTCGATCTAGTGCTGAATAATAATGGCCTGCAACTTGTTTATACCTACGACACGCTAGAAGATCATACGGGTATTGCGACCTTGCTCCAGCACTTGTCTGAAGAGGGGATTCAGTTTAAAGATTTAAAGACTGACCAGAGCTCATTAGAAGATATCTTTGTATCGCTTGTTAAGGAGTCCGCATGAACCGTCACGCAGTTGCCGCGATTTATAAGTTTGAAATGGCCCGTACAAAGCGAACCATTTTCCAGAGCATTGTCTCGCCAGTTATCTCTACCTCTTTGTATTTTGTCGTCTTTGGTTCTGCGATTGGCTCGAGGATTAATGAAGTGGACGGAGTTAGCTATGGGGCCTTTATCGTACCAGGCTTGATTATGCTTTCTTTGTTAACGCAGAGTATTTCTAACGCTTCATTTGGAGTTTATTTTCCTAAGTTTAGCGGCACCATTTATGAGCTACTTTCTGCACCTGTTTCATACTTCGAAGCCTTGCTTGGCTACGTGGGGGCCGCAGCAACGAAGTCGATCATACTTGCCTTGATTATTCTCGCAACGGCGAGCCTGTTTGTACCGCTACAAATAGCGCATCCGGTTTGGATGATGGTCTTCCTTGTGATGACGGCCATTACCTTCAGCTTGTTCGGTTTTATTATCGGCATCTGGGCCGATAACTTTGAAAAGCTTCAGGTGATTCCTTTACTGGTGATTACGCCTTTAGTGTTTTTGGGCGGTACTTTTTACTCTGTCAACATGCTGCCGCAGATCTGGCAGACCATCACTTTATTCAACCCTGTTTTGTATTTGGTAAGCGGCTTTCGCTGGAGTTTTTACGAGATTTCAGACGTCAGCATGGTAGCAAGTCTGGCGGCTATTAGTGGCTTTCTGCTTCTGTGTATTGTTGGCGTATGGTGGATATTTAGGACGGGGTATCAGTTGAAGAAATAGCTAAATGATTAGGGTCAGCGTCAAAAATGACTTTTTTCGCTGATCCTAATTTGATCAATCATGTATCGAAGGAATAAAAACGAAGACAAAAGTCCTCTGAAACCCTTATTCCTCGGTAGCCTAAAAAAAGGGTTTGAGAGAATAAAAACGAAGACAAATATAAGTTATTGATAAATATAATTAATTGCTCATATTTAAGATGTTTTCATTTTGGTCTTATTCGTTCCCATGTTTTCTGATTTTCAGCCCCTCATTTCTAGTGAATTATGATATCTTGATGTTTTTAGTCGCGGCGATTGATTCATAATGTTCTCAGTGTTTAGAAATAAGACGGACCTTCCGAGCAATCTTGAGTTCGAACAAATAATACTTGAACTCCCAGAAGAACAGCGCTCAATAGATAGAGATAAAACAGACCTGATTATCGGCGTACCACAGACCGAACATAATGGTTATAAAGTGTTGGACGGTATTCCCAGGGAATGTACTTCTGTTTCAATTTTGCTTGGAGGAAAAAGTCTTCATATTTTGGAAGCTCTTGTTAAGTCTGGCTTACCTCAACAGCTCCGTTCAATATGTATAGGTCACTGCGACTATACTCCTCCTGGATCTTCATTTAATTATGAAAAAGCTATAGAAATCTTGTCTGGAACTAGCTTTCCTCTTTTAGAGCATCTGTCACTAGGTATTGATGAATTGTATTGTAATCGTGATGGTTGGGCTCCAAGTTTACTTGGCGATTTAACAAGCTTACTTGAGAGTCTACATTCAGTCGAATCACTCGTTATTCATGGTAATTTTAGACTAGATAGGCCAATACTTTTCAAAAGACTGCGCAATCTTGAAATCATAACGAGTGATGGCGAACCGTTAACCTCTAAGACTCATGACAATCTATTGACGTCCGGTTTTAGCGTATTGGAAGATGCTTGGTTGAGCCTAGGGGGAAGTAATATTAGCAGCTACACTTTTCCAGATATTTTTATAAATGCAGAAAATCTGCCTCATATCAAAAGACTCGAGATCGATGGGATGTATAGCTGCGGCCAGCTAAAAAGGTTTAGAGAAAGCAAACTGTGCAACAAATCGGGTATCAAAGTTTTTAGTGAAGAGTTGGAAGAAAATCTTAATGATTCTAGCTGTTGACGTTGACTATAAAAACGATACGGGATTAATCGGTGGTGTTATTTTTGATGATTGGACTGATAAAGAACCGACGATTGAGGTTGTTAGCAAAGTTCAGTCTGTTGAAGATTACACTCCCGGTGAGTTTTATAAGCGAGAGCTGCCTTGTATTCTCGAACTAATAAATGAGCACTCGCTAAAACCAGATGTTATCGTTGTTGATGGGTATGTATTCTTAGATGGAGAGAAAAGACCTGGCCTTGGTAAACATCTTTATGATGCTTTAGGTGGTAGCATTCCGGTTGTCGGTGTCGCTAAAAATCGATTCAAGAGTATCGGTTCAAATTATGAAGTATACAGAGGTAAGAGCGACAAACCGCTGTATGTGACTGCGGCTGGATTGGATATTGAAATTGCTAAGCAACAAATAATAAACATGGATGGTGGTTTTCGCTTTCCGACGCTATTGAAACGTGTAGATAAGCTTTGTCGGGCTTGGGATAGTTCAAGCTGAACCTTAATAACGAAAAATATAATTTAGATATTTGATTCTTGGTTGAATCAAGAGAACTATTAATGAGTAAATTCAATTTATTTGGCCGCTTATCGGCCTCACCAACCAAACCAAAGGCACACTCCAAAGCTAAGTCTTTCGATGTTTCAGATTTGTATGATGGGCCTTTTGGTTCAGGTGAAAGTGACGCTCAAGAAACTAGCACGGGACTAGATGAAAAGCTTAGGCAGGCTTACTTTTGGATCGTTAATAACGCGATAATCAGTCCTCACTATGATATCGAATATAATGATCAGTCTCCGCAACAGTTTAGGGCGGGAGACAGTCACAGTACGCTAAACCTCCCAACTGAACAGTCTTACTCAAGCTTTATCTTATTGCCACTCCTCACGTTCGCTACTCAAAGTAAATGCCTTTTCATTGGCGGACCAGGCCGGGGTAAAACGGCTAGTGCAATCTTGATGGGTATCATGGGCGGTTATACGACAAAAGAAGTTAAACGAGCCATGCAACATGGCCATCCGCAGATGACAGTGGCTGATTTGCTGGGTAATCCCTTGCCATCGGATCTGGCCTCGGCCGAAGCGATCGAAGACATCCGCATATCGTGGCGGAAATGGCTTGGAATGCGCGTAAAAATAGTCGATGAATACAACCGTATCCCTACACGAACGCAAAGCGCTTTGCTGACTGTGATGGGAGACAACTACGCAGAACTCTACAACCAGGTCTTTGAATGTCCTGATGCGGCCTGGTATTTAACTGCAAATGATGATCAGGGTGGCGGAACCTACCAGGTGATCGAAGCCTTAAAAGATCGTATTGATGTCGTTGTCCAAGCTTTGTCATTTAACCCTAGATTTCTGAATCAGTTGCTTCTACGTATTGAAGAAGGTGTAAAGCCAGAAGATATGGTTCCACCTCAGATCATTTTCACCGAAGATGAGATCTCAGACATGTCGCTAGCGATACGCAATATCACAGTACCTGCAGGGATTCGGCGCAGAATAGAGTTCTTTACGAGTCACTTTGAGTATTCGGAGTATTCTGCCTCTCAGTTTGAATATAAAACAAAGGACACGTCACGATTATCAGGCGTCAAATCACATGTGTTAGCGTCTATTGATAATGGTCGTGATCGTCTAAAAGATCTTGGTTGTCAGACCCTAAACGGAATCTCAGTTCGTTCTTTGATGTCACTACTACAGTTTGCTAAAGCTCTCGCGTTTTTTAGGGGTAATGACACGGTTGAGTTAAACGATGTAAGGCAAGTACTCCCATTCGTTTTTCATTCCCGGCTTTTTGCTGACATGGATTCACCGTTTTTCGAACTGTCTGAGAATACTTTTTATCGAAGCGATAAGATCGGCTGGTTGCGTCACCTCTTTGATTCTTCATGTAGGGAATTCGATAAACTTAACTTGGATAAGAATGACCCTGTAGAAGAGTTGTCGAATGAGTTTGAAGAAGGTCTTGATGGCTTAACTGCAAAGCAAGCTAAAAAACGAATCAATCGTATTGAGACGGAAATAGCGAAACTCGTAGAGGGCAAGAAAATGTATGGGCACATCTACGAGGATGTCGTAAAACTTAAATATTTGCATCAGCGCTATACGAACTATCTCAAGTGGCTTGAGTCATAGGGGCTTGTTCAATGAAGTCAGCGGCGCTCAAGGCATATTTCCAAGCTGAAAGAGACACTTGTAATCAAATGGTTGCGAGCGTCAGACATCAGTACCCAAATTTAAATCTAGATGACTTTAATTGGTTTTTGACCGAATGCTTAGATCCAGTAGTCCTGACCTTAGATGGTCAGAGTAACCAAATTACGTTTCATGTAGCTCATGCGGGTTTCAAGTATGGACTAGAACTGGCCAGTTTTAATTGGTTGAAATCAGAGTCTAAAAAAGCGCTGCTATTCAAAGTCTGGAATAGCCTATATCCAAAGGTTGATTCTCTTCTTACGGAAAGCCCGGGTGCACTATTTGCTGGAACAAGTAATTCGTTAAGCAATATTTTGGCTTTTGGTGAAGAGAAACCGAATGCCTGGCTTGATCTGATGATTAAGTCTTGTGATGTAATCAACTCAATCGAACAGTTCAAGATAACGGGCGTTGTTTGTGCTTGGTTGGCGGGATTGGCTCAGTACAGAGAAATAGCGCTGAACAAAATTAATGAGCTACCAGACGAAGTATCCAGAAAACTATTTAAGCTCTCTGACAGTCATGATCTCAATTTTCATTTTGACCAATTAAATGCGAGTAGATGGTTCAAACCTCAACACATAAAGGCCAGTACATCCGGCACGGAGATTCATGAAAAATACCGGGTTGGCCAATGCAGTATTGTTGGTGGGGATTTCCCCTTACCACCCAAGATCTTCGTTGAAGGTGACCAACTGTATGTTCTTTCTGACACGCATATTTGGAGACTCTATGCCGATTCATTTGGGGCGACACTCATTCCCAGCGAGAATCTACAACTTGAAGATCTAAAACAAATAGATCAACAGATAAGTTACAACCCAAAACTCATATCGCTCGGCCGTTTCAGCGACCTTACAGATATCAATTCGGTCGCACAACTTGACGATACACTCGTATTTACCTCGCCGGAGACTTTCTCAGTCATCATTACTGAGTGTTCGGGATCTGCGGTCTTGAATACAAGTAAAGGTCGCTCATCATGATAACCGACGAGTCGCTTTTAGAGCGTTGGCAGTCATCCTGGAGTGAAGCGCTTGCTTTGTGGAGTCGCTATACACAATTAAGAAACCCACTTTTATGTGAGACGCATCTAGAAGCTTCAAAACAGGGCTTATCTGGTAGCTTTGCCATGATCCGTTTGAATGATCAGGCTGTCGTAGTTGATTTAGAAGCGATCACCAAATACAAGCTTCAAGACTATGCAGTTGAAGTGCTTGCTCACGAGATTGGTCACCATATTCTTTCGCCAGCAACACTCACAGATCATGCCCGTATGATAGCGAGAATCCATGTCTGCCTTCCTACGTTAGAGAACCAGGCAGGTATGGTCGCCAACCTGTATTCAGACCTACTAATTAACAACCATCTCCAGCGTCAGTTTGGCCTCAGAATGGACGAGGTCTACAAGCGAATAGATCAAGGGGGATCGAATAGCCGAGTATGGCATCTTTACATGCGTATCTATGAGCATCTATGGCAGCTTAAATCGGGCTCTCTAGGAGGGCAGTCGGATTCTGATGCCATGGAGGGAGATGCATGGTTGGGTGCGAGAATTATAAAGGTCTATGCAGAGGATTGGCTTAAGGGGGCGTCTAGATTTGCGTCCCTCTTATTGCCTTACTTGGCTGAAGAAAAAAATACGGCAGATCAGATAGCCAAGTTAATGGATACAAAACATGCTGGAGCCGGGCAGTTTCCTTCCGGCTTGATCAATAAGGATCAGGGTGAAATGGATAATATTCACCCATCAATGGATCCAGATTTGATCGGCGATGCGAGCGCAAATGAGGCAGGAGCAAGGGAATCTAACCTAGGTGAAAGCTCACAATCAGATGGCAATGGCCAGTATCGTGAACCATTCGAGTATGGGGAAATTTTAAAATCCGCAGGTATCGACCTATCAGATCATCAAATCGCAGTGCGTTATTACCGTGAGCGCTCAATACCACATCTGGTTTCGTTTCCATCAAAGAGGCAGCTCGTGAAAACCGAACTTATTCCGGAAGGAACAACTCTTTGGGAACCGGGGGAGCCAATTGAAGATGTGGACTGGTTTAGCTCAATGTCCATGAGTCACAAGGTGATACCGGGTGTTACCACCGTTAAGCGAGAATGGGGATTTGACGAGGGTGCAGAGCCAGAGGTAGAACCTTGCGATTTAGATTTATATGTAGATTGCTCTGGCTCAATGCCAAACCCACAACAAAATACGTCATACACGACGATTGCTGGCGCTATTCTATGCTTGTCAGCACTGAGAGCCGGCGCTGCAGTTCAAGTCACTTTATGGAGTGGCGCAAGGCAGTTCAAAACCACCAATGGCTTTGTAAGGAACGAAGAGTTAATTCTCAATGTTTTGACTGACTACTTGGGCGGCGCAACAGCATTCCCGATACATATTCTAAGAAAGACCCACATAGAGAAACCAAGGACTAGAAACTCCCATATTGTGATTTTGTCGGATGATGGCGTCACAACACTTTTTGACACGGATGAAAAAGGTAACTCAGGCTGGGGTATATCTAAGCAGGCATTAGAGAATGCAAAGGGCGGCGGTACGATGGTGTTAAATTTACACTGGGATTATCCCTTGCCACCTAACAATAAATGGATGGCGGACCATGATGCCGCTTTAAAGCAAGCCGAGGCTCAACAAGGTTGGGATATATTCCCGGTGACGTCTTGGGAAGCGATGACTGATTTTGCTCGGGCATTTAGCAGAAAACACTATGAGGGAGCAGAATAATGACTCAACTCATAACTCGTAGCAATGGTAGTGCCGAAGGCCCCGATATCAACGTATTGCACCATCGGCTAACCGAGTTCCCTAAAGAATTGTTAAACCCTCAATTACCACCTTACTTTTATGCTCTAGTTCATGATGCTCTATATGATTTAAGCACCTCAGTGCGAGCATCAGAACTCACTCGTTTTAAACGGCCTTATGAGCAATGTGATTGGTATCGCGCAACGATGTTGATCGCGTATTTTTTAATGGATAACAGCTTTAAGGGCTTTAGGTTTGAACTGGCTCTTCTGTTGGATGCCTTTGAAAACACAGCTAAAGAACTGGCCCAAGCTGGAACCAACAAGGTATACATCAATGATGTTGATAGAAGAGAAGAGTTTATTCGAGTTGTACTGTCTTCCATAAACCTGCGACCAAAAGGAGAGACAAACAACCAAGCTGAAGATAGATTACAAGCGGTTAGCTCGCTGGAAAGAATGAAGGTTCTCAAAGCCGCGAAAGTAGCAGAGCAAAGAGCTCACGATCTTCGAGTTGCTTTAGCTAAACAAAAAGCCAAAGAAGCGGCTGACAAGATGACACGGGAATAATCATGCAAGCAGCGCCCTGGAATGATTATGAGCGTATGCCAAATTTAGACGAGTCTGGAAGTGCTCGTCTTAAGCACTTGGTTGATCAGCCTCATGCGCCAATATTCAGGAATCAATCAGGTCATCATCTGGCTCAACATGAGCTAGACGAATTAGGTCATTTTACCCGTGAAGAAACCAATCTTAATGCTTCAGCCTGCGCCGGCGAAAATAAATGGATCGATCCTTTTCTAGGAAAATGCCTTGAGAGTGTTCCTTTCTATAAACATTACGATAAAAGCGTCCAAAGATTCGAAGACTATCCAACAATTGATCGTTCAGATTTGAGTGTAAGTATCACTGATTTTGTGCCTGATCATTTGCCTCTTGATCGGATAATTGCTTATGAAACATCCGGTACAACTGGGCACGCGTTAACGATACCATCTCATCCCATCGTCGCAGCAAGATACAGCGCTTATCATAAGAAAGCTCTATTGTGGAATTACGTGGATACGGGAGAGTTCCGAAGTGATCTCGCTGTTATCTTGGCAGGGTTTCAAGAGAGTTGTTTCACTTATGCGTCTGTGTCTCCCTATCTGAACAATAAAGCGTTGTTGAAGTTAAATTTTCATCCAAACGATTGGGGTAGTCCTGATGATCGGGAGCTTTACATCGACCTCAACAAACCAGACCTTATCTCTGGCGACCCAATATCTTTGTCAGAACTTTCAATGATCCCGTTTAGGCATCGGCCGAAGGCAATACTCAGTACGTCAATGACTTTGTTGAAAGCAGTTCGGGATGATTTTGAATCTCGGTATAAGTGTCCGATCTTAGATTTATATTCTCTGAATGAGGTTGGGCCAGTAGGTTGCAGTGTGCCCGGCAAAGAAGGCTTTCGACTTCTTCAGTCAAAACTTCTAGTCGAGATCCTTGATGCCAATGGCAATCCGGTTGATTGCGGAGAAAGAGGGGAGATTGTTTTGACCGGTGGGTTTAACGATTATCTGCCGTTGATACGTTATCGCACCGGTGATTTTGGAAGACTCGAGCTTGAAGACGGGCATTGGTACATCAGAGATCTAGAAGGGCGGCCGCCGGTTCAGTATAAGACTAAAGATGGTGTATGGCTTAACAATGTTGATGTCACGCATATGCTACAGAAATTTCCATTATCTCAGTTTTCTTTGCATCAATATGCAGAAGGTACACTGACTATAACTTTGCCGAATGAGACGTATTCGGATTCAATTAAACAGTTATTGGAAACTAAGCTTGGCCAACAGGTTCAGATCAATCTGTTTGAGAAAGTAAGCAGCGATAAAAAAATAATTCAATATTCAAGTGATTTAAGGAACATATTTTGATTAGCTATTTGGAATGGTCTGCAAACGCAGTATTTGTTATCAGCGTCATATTGGCAGCGAGAAACAATGTAAACACGTGGTGGACTGGTATCATAGGCTGCGGCTTGTTTGCCGTTCTGTTCTATCAGGTCAATCTCTATGCAGACGTCACGCTGATGGTGTTCTTCATACTCACGAGCATCTATGGCTGGATGTATTGGGGGGCTAAAAAACAATTACACCCGATTCAGCGAACCAAAATGACAAATTTCGTTTCATTCATAGCAGCTGCAGTCTTAGCAACCTTAGCCTATGGATGGCTTTTGCATGAGATGACGGATGCGTACGCGCCATTTATCGATTCAATTGTTCTCATGTTTAGCGTTCTTGCGCAGTTTCTTTTGATGAAGAGAAGGCTAGAGACATGGGTTTGCTGGTTGATCGTAGATACCGTCGCTGTCCCGCTTTACTTCTCCCGAGAGCTTTATCTGACGGCGTTTGTGTACGGCTTGTTCTGGTGCAATGCGTGGTATGGGCTGTATTCGTGGATAAAAATATACAGGAGTGAAAATAAGGGAGAAAAGACTTGGCAACAAAGCCCTTTAAGCGCGGATTAGTCGTTGGAAAATTTTCACCTCTTCATAAAGGGCACGAGTATCTAATACAAAACGCATTTAATCAGTGTGAAGATGTTGTCGTCATCAGCTACTCAAGGCCTGAGTTTCCATCCTGCTCTGCCAAGATAAGAGAGCATTGGATAAAATCAGTTTTTCCATCCGCTAGCGTTCTGTGTGTTGATGCTGCCACGGTCGAGTCTTGGCGAGCTCATAGCGCTTGGAATCTTCCAATGCCCAGCAATAGTGAAGCTGACCATATGCATTGGCATTTCACCTATCGACTTCTTTCATACAAGTTTGGTTTGGAAGTTGATGCAGTCTTTACGAGTGAAGAATATGGGGATGGCTTCGCTCAATTTCTGAGTGATCCAGCGACTGGTTTTGGTTCTCCTGTCGAGCATGTTTGTGTCGACCTCAACAGGGAAACTTATCCGGTAAGTGGCTCACTTATGCGTTCTACTCGGAACCAAGACAATGGGCTAATCGATCAATCTGTCCAAGCTGACTTTAGCGTCCAAAAGATTGTTTTCCTAGGGGCTGAATCAACAGGTAAATCAAAGCTATCTCGGCTTCTCTCTGAACAATTTAATGAGCCGCTGGTTGAAGAATACGGCAGAGATTTATGGGAAGAAAAAAATGGCGACCTTACGCCAGAAGATCTGATAGATATTTGCATTACACAGACTCATAAAGAGGATCTCGCTCAGAGACAGGCGAGACGGTATATCTTTTGTGATACTTCTCCTGTTACAACGCTTTGCTATTCACATGCACTTTTTAAGCAGCGCTGTAATATAATAAGCGCTTTCGCTGAACGCCCATACCATCATGTATTTTTATGTGAGCCAGACTTTCCATTGGTCCAAGACGGCACCAGAAAAGATGAAGACTTCAGGTTCTGGCAGCACAGCTGGTATTTAGAAGAGCTAACGAAGTGCAACGTTGCATTTGAAATCTTAGGCGGTTCGTTGGAATCTAGAATGAACCGCGTCATCGAACTCCTGCCGGAGTAGCAGCATGGGCCTATTGTTTGTTGGTTATCTGGAAGCAGTTGTGCAGAAATATCGATTCGCATTTTGGAGTTAAACTCAAGAAATCGTTTGCCTTTAATTTTGAATAAAATGGAGAAGATTGAAGAAGTAAGCAATTTGTACGAGCGTTATATGCAGGAAGAAAATGAGATGCTAAAGGAATTGTTGCGCAAACAGCTATTATCAATGACTGAAACTGCATGCGAATATTCAGGAATGGTCGATGAAATCTTATCGAGAAAGGGAATTGCAAACGTTTAACTAAAAAACGAAGACAAAGCTAAATATTAGCTATTTATATATAAAACAATTGGATATGTGATTTTTCGGCTGAAAGTCCGCCAACTTTTGTCTTCGTTTTATTCAGCATGTCTTCGTTTTAATTCACTCGGTACAAGCTAAACACTCTCACCCGCAGCAACACCAGAAGCCCAGGCCCACTGAAAATTAAATCCGCCTAGCCAGCCAGTGACATCAAGCACTTCACCGATAAAATATAAGCCTGGCTGGGTTTTACACTCCATTGTTTTGGAAGCAATAACATCGGTGTCGACACCGCCCAAGGTGACTTCAGCGGTCCGGTAGCCTTCTGTTCCGGCGGGTTTTAGTGTCCAGTTGTTTAGGTGAGTGGCAATCGATCTAATGGTGCTGTCGGTAAATTCGCCCATCGGTTTTTCTGCTTCAGCTTTCCAAAATAGAGCTTGTAGTTCTAAACAAAAGGCTTTGGAGAAATGTTCAGACAATATATTCCTGAGAAGAGATTTTGGCTTCGATGACTTGAATTCAAGTAGTGTGGCTTCAACATCTAGATCAGGTAACAGGTTGATATGAATAAGGTCGCCTTGCTTCCAATAGTTGGAGCATTGTAGGGCAACAGGGCCGCTAATGCCGCGATGAGTGAACAGCATGTTCTCTCGAAATGTGGTGCCGTTGGTTTCCATTGTCACGTCAACCGCTAACCCTGATAAGCGTTCAGTAAGCGCTTTGGTTTGATCGGTGAAAATGAAAGGGACTAATCCCGCTGAACGTTCTTTGAGAGGCAGGTTAAATTGTTCGGCAATATCGTAGCCAAAGCCGCTTGAACCTAGTGTAGGAATGGATAGGCCACCGGTTGCGATCACCAAGGAACGGCACGTGAAAACACCGGCGTTAGAGCGAAGTATATAGCGCTGCTCATCACTTTCGTCTAGGGTTTCGATAAACTCCACCTGGCATTTGGTTTTGATCTCGACACCGGCGTCGCTGCACTCATCGAGTAGCATCTTCAGAATATCTTTTGCTGAATTATCGCAGAACAGCTCGCCATGAGAGCGTTCATGATAAGAGATGCCATGTTTATCGACCAGGCCGATGAAGTCCCATTGGGTGTAGCGCGCAAGGGCAGATTTTACAAAGTGAGGGTTGCTGCAAAGATAGTTGCTGGGCTCTACATAGTAGTTGGTAAAGTTGCAGCGGCCGCCGCCAGACATCAATATTTTCTTGCCGACTTTATTGCTGCTGTCGAGAACCAAAACGCGCTTGCCAAGTTGACCGGCTGTTAGTGCGCACATTAAACCTGAGGCACCCCCGCCAATAATAATGGAGTCAAAGTGAGGGTGTTTGCTCATTGTTTATATATTCGGGTTTTGTTCTTCGAGAAGATAGTTTTTAAAGTGATGTTCGCCATCTTGATCGACTTTCAGATACCAAACATGCTTGTCCCAGTCACCTAATACGATTCGTACAGCTGGTAAGCCGTTTGCTTCGACTTCGTGAATCATTGGGCGATGAGTATGCCCGTGTATCATGTGTTGAACCTTATGTGCTTCAAGTTCACGAATCACCTCTTCAGGCGTTACGTCCATGATCTCTGTGCTTTTATCCTGGTTATTCGCTTGGCTCATTGCTCGAAGTTGCTGAGCTGTGATTTTTCGCTCTTCAATCGGGCGCTTTAAGAAGGGAGCCAAGAAAGCGGGGTTACGAATGGTTGCTCTGAATTTCATGTAGCCGGTATCAGCAGTACAGAGGCTATCGCCATGCATAAGCAGTGTTGGTTCGCCTGCTACGTCGATAACACATGGATCATCAAGTAGGGTGGCGCCAGTTTCTTGTGCGAAAACATCGCCTACTAAAAAGTCACGATTACCGTGCATAAAGAAAAGTTGGCAACCTTGCTCACTGAGGGCTTTGAGGCGCTGTTTTACTTCAAGCTGAAGTTCGGTGTTTTCATCGTCACCAATCCAACTTTCGAAGAAATCACCAAGAATATAGAGCTTGTCAGCATCGTTTTGAATAGAGTCGAGGAATAAAAAGAAAGCCCTGATAATATCAGGGCGTGACTCTTCCAGATGCAGATCTGAAATAAAATAAGTGCTCATGACGAGGTCTTATTCACCATCTTCAGCTGCTTCACCTTCAAGAACGCTAGCTTCTTCAATGATCACGTCTTCAACTGGCACGTCTTGGTGGCCAGCTTTAGTCGTGGTCTTAACGCCTTTGATCTTATCGACAACGTCTTGACCTTCAACGACTTCACCAAATACTGCATAACCCCAGCCTTCCATTGTTTCAGCCGTATAGTCTAGGAACGTGTTGTCTTTAACATTGATAAAGAACTGTGCAGACGCTGAGTGAGGGTCCATAGTACGAGCCATGGCAACGGTGTAGTTCTTGTTGCTTAGACCATTGTTTGCTTCGTTCTTGATAGTTTCACGGGTAGTTTTCTGGTTCATGCCTGGCTCAAAACCACCACCTTGAATCATGAAGTTACTGATCACTCGGTGGAAGATAACACCGTTGTAAAAACCTTCTTTAACATACTGCTCGAAGTTTTTAGCAGTCACTGGCGCTTTTTCGAAATCTAACTTAAGTGTGATATCACCGTGGTTGGTTTTTAATAAGATCATGAGTCTTGGCTTTCCTGTTGATAATGTAGAAGAACTTGTTCAGGCGCATTGTATATAAATTGGCTTTGAATCGCTATGGCTTCGGTGATAGTTAAAAAACTGAAAAAATACTCAATTATTAATGACAAAATTGATCTGAGTTATTGCTCTAATTTATTAATCGCTTTATCGTTTAGGCAGAATATAAAAGAATAGGGTGCACAATGAGTAGTGGAATGAATATGAGTACCGATGCAGGGAATATCTTTAAAAAAGCCTCTCTCTATAAAGGGGTACATAAGCAGATTCGACAAAAGGTGAGTCATACCATTGATATGCCCTCGTCGCTTTCTTCTGTGATTACCTCCGATTGTGTTAACGAGGCTGACCCAGAATCAGTTGGTATGACCAGAGAAGGCGTTGAGGCGATTTGGAAATCGGTGGAGGATATTTATAGCACTGCGTTGTACCCAGGCGTTTCAATTAGTATGCGCCGACGAGGAAAAGTAATACTTGATCGTGCGATTGGTCATGCGGTTGGTAATGGTCCTGACGCACAAGAAGGTGATGCTCGTGTTCTTATGCGTCCTAATACTCCTGTCTGTTTGTTTTCCGCTTCTAAGGCAGTTACGGCTTTTTTGATGCACCTGCTTTCTGAAGATAAACTCGTTCATCTGCATGATCCTATTAGCTTCTATGCACCGGAGTTTGGTAAGAATGGCAAAAAGAATGTCACGATTCACGAGGTCTTGTCCCACAGAGCGGGTGTTCCTGGATTACCGAAAGGTGTTCCCCCTGAAGTCTTGTGGGATAACGATGAAATCTGGCGCATCTTGTGTGAGACCAAGCCTCAGTCTTCAAAAGGCAACCGGTTGGCATACCACGCCTTGACGGGTGGCTATATTCTTGAACGTGTGGTTAGGCAGGTTACCGGAAAAAGTATTCAAGACTTCTTGGATGAGCGTGTCAGAAAACCGATGGGCATGAAGTATTTCCGCTATGGTGTGGAAGAGCGCTATGCTGATCGGGTGGCCGATAATCACGCGACAGGCGTTAGGCCTTTCTATCCTATTTCGGCTTTAATTGAGCGGGCATTGGGTGGATCGCTTGATATGGTTGAAAGTGTAACTAATGACCCACGTTTTAAAAAGGCGGTTATTCCTGCTGGCAATATTATGGGAACCGCAGAAGAGATAGGCCGCTTCTTCCAAATGCTGTTGAATAACGGTGTATGGGAAGGCAACCGCGTATGCCACCCAATGACGGTTAAGCGCTTTACTCAGGAATATTCCAGTATCCAATTTGATCAAACACTTATGCTGCCTATGCGCTACAGTGCTGGCTTAATGTTGGGCGGTGAGCCCTTCGGTATGTGGGGTAAACACAGCGCTCAATCATTTGGACATATTGGTTTGATCAATAAACTATGCTGGGCCGACCCGGTGCGTGATGTGTCGGTGTCTTTGTTGACGACAGGGGTTCCGATTGTAGCCAATAACATTCCGACCTTATTTAGGTTTATGAACAAGATTGATAAGCATTGCCCAAAGGGCGCGACAGTGAAATAGCTAAAACGCCACTCTGGAATCAACGGGGTCAGACTCGATTGAATTTCAATCGAGTCTGACCCCGTTGATTACTTTCTATTAGTATCGATTTCTATATAATGTCGGGTTTTATTTTTCGTCGGATTATCACCCAGCATGTCAGAACAAAACACTCCTGAAAAAGACACCGAAGTTAAGCACTTTTTACAGCAGGCTATCGAGCAGGACATTGCCGATAACAAGCATGGCGGCAAGGTTGTTACGCGTTTTCCTCCTGAGCCGAATGGCTTTTTACACATTGGTCACGCTCGTTCTATTTGGTTGAACTTTGGTTTAGCGAAAGAGTATGGCGGTGAGTGTAACCTTCGTTTTGATGACACCAACCCTGAAAAAGAAGAGCAGGCCTATATTGATGCGATTCAGGAAGATGTTAAGTGGTTAGGCTACGACTGGTCGGGTGAGGTGCGTTATGCTTCTAACTACTTCGACAAGTTTTATGACTGGGCTTTGCATCTCATCAATCAAAAATTGGCTTATGTTTGTCACCTTTCCCCTGCCGAAGCCAAAGAGTATCGTGGTTGGGCGACGTCTCCTGGTAAAGAAAGTCCTTATCGAGAGCGTACAGTTGAAGAGAATTTAGCTGAGTTCGAGAAGATGCGTGCCGGTGAGTACGATGAAGGCGCTTGTGTTTTACGCGCCAAGATCGATATGGCCTCACCAAATATGAATTTGCGTGACCCGATTCTTTATCGTATCCGTAAGGCTTCTCATCATCAAACGGGTGATAAGTGGTGTATTTATCCGAGTTATGATTTTGCTCATGGGCAGGAAGATGCCATTGAAGGTGTGACGCACTCAATTTGTACCTTGGAGTTTCAGGCTCACCGGCCTTTATATGAGTGGTTTACGGAAAACCTACCTGTTCCGAGTAAGCCTCGCCAGTACGAATTTGGTCGTTTGAACTTGAACTATACCGTTACCAGTAAACGTAAGCTTAAGAAGTTGGTGGATGACAGTGTCGTTTCAGGTTGGGATGACCCGCGTATGCCAACGGTATCAGGTATGCGTCGTCGTGGCTTTACGCCCACTGCGCTAAAAAGCTTCTGCGATATGATCCCTGTTTCAAGCAAGAACAATAGTGATATTGACGTGGCGATTCTTGAGCGAGCGATTCGTGATGATTTAAACGACAATGCTGCGCGCGCCATGTGTGTGATGAACCCTATTAAGGTGACGATATCTAACATGGCTGATAATAACGCCCAGGGTGCTGACGAATTGCTGAATGCTGCCTGTCACCCTAGTAAGCCGGAGTTAGGGAGTCGCAGTCTGCCATTTACTGAAACACTCTACATCGAGAAGAGTGATTACACTGAAGATCAAACCTTGTCGCGTAAGAAGTTCAAGCGCTTAGTCTTAGGGGATTATGTTCGCTTGCGTGGTGCCTACATTATCAAGGCCGAAGAAAGTGTTAAGAATGAGCAGGGTGAAATTGTTGAAGTGAAAGCTAGCTTGGTTGCTGACTCGGTAGGCAATAATATCGAAGGAATTAAGCCTCGCGGTGTTATTCACTGGGTATCTGCTGAGCAGAGTGTCGAGGCGGAAGTGCGTTTATATGACCGTCTTTTCAATCATGCTAACCCAGATGCGGGTGAAGAAGATTTTATGACGCATGTTAACCCTGAAAGCTTTAGTGTGATTAAGGCTTACCTTGAGCCTGATGCAGCAAAAGCGGAGCCTGAGGCGAATTTCCAATTTGAGCGAGAAGGCTACTTTGTTGCCGATCGATATGACCATAAGCCTAGTGAAGGTAAGGTCGTATTCAATCGCACAATTGGTTTAAAAGATAATTGGGCAAGCAAATAAGTAAGAGTAGATGGAGTAAAGAATATGTCATTGAAAATTTATAATACGCTATCTGCAGAGAAAGAAGTATTTAAGCCGCTTGAAGAAAACAAAGTCAAAATGTATGTCTGTGGGATGACGGTGTATGACTATTGCCATATCGGTCATGCTCGCGTGCTGGTCAGCTTTGACGTGATTACGCGTTACTTGCGCCACTCTGGCTACGACGTTACGTATATCCGAAATATCACCGATGTAGATGACAAGATCTTCGCCCGAGCGGCGGAGAATGGAGAGGCCTACGATGCTTTAACGCAGCGCTTTATCGATGCGATGCATGAGGATGAAGCGGCGTTGTCGGTGAAGTCTCCAGACCAGGAGCCGAGAGCGACGGCGCATATCCAGGAAATTATCGATATGATTCAACGTCTGATCGACAACGAGCATGCTTATGCTGCCGACAATGGCGATGTCTATTATGCGATCGATAAGTTTGAAACCTACGGTAAGCTAAGCAAGCGTAATACCGAAGAGCTGTTGGCGGGTGCGCGTATCGATGTTGAAAAGCATAAGCGTAATCCACTGGATTTTGTTTTGTGGAAAGCGGCAAAAGAAGGCGAGGCTAGCTGGGAATCCCCGTGGGGGAATGGTCGCCCTGGCTGGCATATTGAATGCTCAGCCATGTCGACTTGCTGTTTGGGTGATACCTTTGATATTCATGGGGGCGGGCCAGACTTAAAATTCCCACATCATGAAAATGAAATTGCCCAGTCTGAAGGTGCAACCGGTCAGAAGTATGTGAACTACTGGATGCATGCAGGCGCTGTTCGTGTAAACAAAGAAAAGATGTCTAAATCTTTGGGTAACTTCTTCACCATTCGCGAAGTCTTGGAAAAGTATCCGGCTGAAGTGATTCGTTACTTCCTAGTGTCTAGCCACTATCGTAGTCAGGTTGATTATTCCGAAGATAACCTGGTTGAAGCGCAAGCAACCTTGGATCGTTTATATCAGTCTTTACGTGGTTTGAGCGAGGCAGAGCTAAGTTCTGAAGCGCGCGTTGAGTCTTATCTTGAGCGCTTTAAAACAGCGATGGATGATGACTTTAATACGCCTGAAGCATTGGCCGTGATGTTTGACTTGGTTCGAGAGCTAAATGTTGCACGTACTGATGAAGGTGACAATGTTGCGGCCTTGGCTAGTACGCTTCGTTCTTTAGGTGAAGCTTTGGGTATTCTTCAATTAGACCCTGAAGATTACTTTAAAGGCGCAGCTTCGGCTGATGGTTTATCAAATGATGAGATAGATACTTTAGTTGTGGCAAGAACAGAAGCACGTGCGAATAAAGAGTGGGCGGAGTCTGACCGAATTCGTGATCTGTTGTTAGAGCAGGGCATTACCTTAGATGATAGTAAAGATGGTACCAGCTGGCGCCGCTCTTAATCACTAATAAACTCAATCGTAGGCAGAGGGTTCTATCCCTCGCTAATGCGGTGCTTCATAGAAACTTTGTGCCAGTCCGCCAGCGAGGCACGGAGACATCTGCCTACAAGTGACTGTCGAGATAGCGCGTTTGTAGTTGTAGGCGGCCCGTCTCGGGGCGCAAGTCTTTCCACGGTGTATCAGATAGCCTAGCGGTTTCGTTCGCGCGGCCGGAGGCCCCGCCTACGTGGAGTTTGGTATATATTCTTTTGTAGGCAGAGGGTTCTACCTCTCGCTAATGCGGTGCTTCATAGAAACTTTGTGCCAGTCCGCCAGGGAGGTACGGAGACCTCTTCCTACAGGCTTGCTTCAACTTAGCTATGCAGCTCATTCGCTGCATAAAGCGTATTTTCCATCAGCGTTGCAACTGTCATGGGGCCTACACCGCCAGGAACAGGTGTAATCCAGCCAGCGCGCTCTTGCGCGACATCAAATTCAATATCACCCACCAAGCGGCCATCGTCCAAACGGTTAATACCCACGTCGATAACAATTGCGCCAGGCTTAATCCATTCACCTTTTACTAAGCCAGGTTTGCCGGCGGCAACGACTACGATGTCGGCCTGAGATATCTTCTCGGGCAGGTTTTTGGTGAAGCGGTGAGTGGTCGTGACAGTGCAGCCAGCTAGTAATAGCTCAAGGCCCATCGGTCGACCAACGATATTAGAAGCGCCGACGATAACGGCATCTTTGCCTCTGATTGTTTGTCCTGTTGTTTCCAATAAAGTCATTATGCCTTTTGGGGTGCAGGAGCGGAGTAGGGGCATTCTTTGTGCAAGGCGGCCAATATTAAAAGGGTGGAAGCCATCTACATCTTTATCTGGGCGTATACGTTCTAGTAAAGGATCGCTGTCTAGGTGTTCAGGCAGAGGGAGCTGAACCAGTATGCCGTCGATTGTTTCGTCGGCATTATATTTGTCAATAAGGCTTTCTAGCTCTTCCTGACTTGTTTCAGTAGGAAGTGTCAGCGTTTCGGATTTGAAGCCGACTTGTTCGCAAGAGTTAGTTTTGTTTCGAACGTACACTTCAGATGCTGGGTCAGCACCTACCAATATAACCACAAGCCCGGGAGGGCGCTTACCTTGGGCGACTCTTTCTTTTACGCCTTCGGCCACTTTAGCCTTTACCTCTTGCGAGATTTTCTTTCCATCAATTAGTGCTGCGGTCATGTTTGATCTCTCTAACCCTGAATTTTGAATGGCGGCATTTTCTCATGACCCTTTATGAATAAAAAGCTTATAAATTGCTTTTTTAAAAGAATTTCTAAAATTCGCTTTAAAATTTGTTGACGATCGAAAAAACCGGCTGTATTATTCGCGCCATCTTTGAGAGGCAACGAGGAATTTTCCAGGCAGCAGTGCTTGTGAATAGGAGTTGTTAGCTGATTTAAGTATGATCGGGGTATAGCGCAGTCTGGTAGCGCGCCTGCTTTGGGAGCAGGATGTCGGGAGTTCGAATCTCTCTACCCCGACCATTTTAAAGATCTTGTTTCATGTTGTTTGTGTAATAGGGTTTTTAGAGAAAAGGATTCGAGCGCCCGTAGCTCAGCTGGATAGAGCAACGGCCTTCTAAGCCGTAGGCCATAGGTTCGAATCCTATCGGGCGCGCCATTTATTAAGTGGTAGAAGCCAGGTAATGGTGGGCGTAGCTCAGTTGGTAGAGCTCCGGATTGTGATTCCGGCGGTCGAGGGTTCGAACCCCTTCGTCCACCCCAACTTTTGCAAATTGTTGATTTACAACGGGTTGCAAGTTGGTTAGAATACGAAAAAATTGACGATGCGAAAGTGGCGGAATTGGTAGACGCGCTAGATTTAGGTTCTAGTGTCTTGCGGCGTGAGAGTTCGAGTCTCTCCTTTCGCACCAAGTCAAATCTTGGTGTTTCTAAAAAAGCAGTATTTTACCGCAATAAAATATCTGCTGTTTGTTCTCTTCCTTGGTTATATATATATAACGAATAATCTGAATATAAATCTTTTCTAGTTTATTACGCTTTCCTGTGAATTATTTTGCGTT
>NZ_LWFE01000037.1:0-945 GCF_001635675.1 Oleiphilus sp. HI0061
TAATATCTTCAATTCTTGAGTTAGTACAAGAACCAATAAATACTCTGTCCAGCTTAATGTCAGTAATAGGCATATCTGCTTCCAAGCCCATGTACTTAAGCGCTTTCTCGATGCCCTCTTTCTCAACTGCATCACTAGCGTTGTCAGGGTTAGGCACATTGTTATCTACCGGAAGCACCATTTCAGGAGAGGTTCCCCAGGTAACTTGAGGTTTGATTTCAGAGCCCTCTAGCTCGACAACCTGATCAAAGACAGCATCGTCATCACTGTGCAAGTCTTTCCAGTTTTCGACTGCGGCGTCCCACATCTCGCCTTTTGGCGCGAATGAACGGCCTTTGACATATTCTATGGTGGTTTGATCTACTGCGATCACACCTACTCGTGCACCGGCCTCAATAGCCATGTTGCAAACGGTCATACGACCTTCCATAGATAGCTCTTCAATTGCTTTACCTGCAAATTCGATTGCACAACCTGTTCCGCCAGCCGTACCAATTTTGCCAATAATAGCCAAAACGATATCTTTACCTGTGATACCTTCGCCAACTGAACCGTTCACACGTACAAGCATGTTCTTCATCTTCTTCTGAACAAGGGTCTGGGAGGCCATAACATGCTCAACTTCAGAGGTGCCAATACCGTGAGCCAAGGCACCGAATGCGCCATGGGTAGAGGTATGGGAATCACCACAAACAACCGTCATGCCCGGCAAGGTAGCGCCCTGCTCTGGGCCTATTACGTGCACAATGCCCTGGCGCTTGTCTAACATTTTGAATTCAAGCACGTCGAAAGCTTCGCAGTTGTCATCCAAGGTTTGTACCTGGATACGTGAAACTTCATCGGTAATAGATTCAATTCCGCCAGTTCTGTCAGTTGTCGGGACGTTATGATCAGGTGTCGCGATATTAGCATCAGTTCGCCATAAAGGACGACCAGCCAGACGTA
>NZ_LWFE01000038.1:0-752 GCF_001635675.1 Oleiphilus sp. HI0061
GTTAGATAGTCAACTCAGACCCTGCTTCACTGCTCTCAAACAGGCTGGCGTCACCTTATTGAACCAGGCAGTCTTGCTAAAAGACGTCAATAATCATGCAGAGACACTAACAAAGCTTAGTCTAGCGCTCTTTGACCTGGGCATTCTCCCTTACTACCTATTTATGTATGACCGTGTTTCAGGCGCAGCGCATTTCGAGGTCTCTGAGCGCGAAGCATTTAAGCTCTATAAGCAACTTCTTGGCGCTCTGCCTGGTTATCTCGTTCCTCGCCTCAGTCAGGAAATCCCGGGGCAAAACTCTAAGAGCCTGGCAACATTTAGTTGGCCATAAATAATGTGCTACTGAGAACTAAATCGAGCCTGTAACGCGATTTAACAATTCAAGCCACACTTTTTCCCCCTCATTCAAGACAATACCATAATCCCTGCTATGCTAGTTATAAGCGTATTATGGCTACGGTTTCGCATAATTTTCTGACTAGATGCTGACCCGTACAAGCAAAATAAGTAGCCTCTTACTACAAATTTAGGAATCATGAATGCACGGCCAAGATATAGAATTAAATTTATCCACCCCCGAGCAAACTTTAATCAGTTTTTCTTTTGCTGAACATACTCCAGCAGCAATTAAAGCTTGGGTGAAGGATTTGCCGATGGCTAATGTGGGAGAGCTCTCACGCCAGTTATACCAGGCAATAATCGAGTTTAATAAGCTGACTCTTCCTCCTCTAACACGAATGCAAATTCTGGAA
>NZ_LWFE01000039.1:0-1808 GCF_001635675.1 Oleiphilus sp. HI0061
TATGATCTTGCCTAGTAATGATGGCTTTATTGCTCTGAATGGAATCGAGATACCCAGTGAATCCGGAACCTATACATACTATGCCAAAGCCTATGATGCAGGTACAGAAGCCAATGACGAAGTGGTGGGTAGTGGTGCGGTAGGCGAGGCCGGTTTTCCTGCTCCTGGGCCGGTTGCAGCGACCCTAGGTGAAAATGGTACTGGTATTGTTGCCACTGCTGAAGGTTATGTTCATATCCATCGTGGTGCTTTGGGGGATCTGGATGCTGATGGAGGTGTTTCAGATTTAGATAGTACTACTCACAGATGGTTGAACCCAATTGCCAAGATTACTGTAACGGTAAGCGAATACAGGGCAGAGCTATGAACGGTTATTTTTCTATCAATAAGAAGTTGATGAGTGGAGCCCTGCTGGCCTCATCGCTAATTCTATCCGCGTGTTCTGATAACGACTCTAAGCAGGATGACATGCTTGAGTTTGAAGTTACAGTGAGCAACTTGACGGCTGGTCAGCCTTTATCGCCTGCTGCAGTTTTATTGCACGATTCCCAATGGAAGAGTTTTCAGACGGGTCATAGGGCGAGTGATGAACTCGAGTTACTAGCTGAAGGGGGAGACAACAGCCAGTTCTTATCCTCATCGCTTGACGATTCTTACGTTTATCTTGCTGAGTCTGGTGCTGGAATTATAGCGCCAGGAGAGTATGAGTCGTTTCAGGTTCAAACTTCTGAAAAATACTTGGGAACTTTATCACTGAGTGTTGTGTCTATGTTGGTTAACTCGAATGATGCTATTGCAGCTTTAAACGGTAAAGCAATTAGCACACTAGAGATTGACGAGAGTATGAGTTTTGAATTGCTGACCTATGATACGGGCACTGAAGCGAACACCGAGACAGCAGACACAATTCCCGGGCCTGCAGCACAAGGTGGCGATCGTGAAGGGTTCAATGTTGCGCGTGATGATGTTCGGGACGCAGCATATCTGCACCCAGGTGTTGTGACTCAGGACGACGGTTTATCAAGCTCAACCTTAGGTGAGGTTCACCGTTGGGATAACCCGGCTGTGAATGTTCGCGTGGAACGTATTCGTTAGCGCACGTTGTTTGAGGGCTTTTGAATGTTGTTATTCTTAAGCTTAGTAGCCTCACTCTCTCCTCGTTTTTATGGTCTCAAACAGGCTTATGATAAATGCTAGGGAGCAGAGAATGAACCTTCATATGGAGAGTAAAAGTTTACAAGCGGTTGATGTTCTTTCTGACCTTGATAGAAAGCGTTTTCTGATTGTGGAAGATGACCCCGATATCGCAGACCTTATGTCGCTTCACCTTCGAGACTTAAACGCCGATATTTTAGTTGTTAGTGATGGCGTTGAGGGTTTTCAGCGAGCGAGATCAGAGCAGTGGAACGCCATTATTTTAGACTTACAACTGCCAGGCATAGACGGTTTGGAGCTATGTAGAATGCTTCGAGTCTCACAAATTTATGTGCCGCTGATGATGGTGACTTCCCGTTCAACTGAGTTGGATAGAGTCTTAGGTCTAGAGATTGGTGCTGATGATTACTTAGTTAAGCCTTTTAGTGTGGCCGAACTAAAGGCAAGAGTAAAAGCATTGCTTAGACGGTCTGCCCAGAGTGAGAAACCAAGACCTGAAGCGAGTGTATTGAGCTATCTTAGCCTTTCTTTAGATTCCTCTTCTAGAAAAGCAAAATTAGCTGAAAAGACGCTAGATCTAACAGCGAAAGAATTCGATTTACTTTGGTTCTTTGCATCTCATGTGGGAAAGGTCTTTAAACGTAGTGAGCTTC
>NZ_LWFE01000040.1:0-1308 GCF_001635675.1 Oleiphilus sp. HI0061
ACTTTGAAGAGCGACAAAGCCAACTCCAGCGAGTACAGAGACGCCAGCAATCATCTTAGCATTACGAGATCTTATTATTTTCACTATCCATCCGCCTGGAGTATTTAATTACTTTGTGAGTCATAGAACGAATAGGAAAAATAATACGGCGAGTATGTATTTATTAACCCGCCCATTTGGGGGGTATTAGTGATTTATGAGAACTAGGTTATACCCCATATGTCGGTATTGCTATTGGCACCCCACCCAATCCTGACTCTTCATTGCGGCTCCTTAAAGAAAGTCTATGCAGTAATGACAAATGCAAAGACCGAAGCAGTAAGCGTCAGGATCAAGTCTAAGTGGACTAAAAAATTCACCCTCAAGCTACAGTATTTGGTAATAGTTGCTGTAAGAGTGTATTGCAATCTTGTTCTGGCATAAATTTGGGAACAGGATAATTGAAATAGGCTTCGCTCATGGCATCTTTAACGATGGAAGGAAAGTCTTCTTCTTGAAGCTCAGCAATCGTTTCCGGGATATCGACCGCTTTATTAAACGCAAAAAGATACTCTACCACTCTCTTTGCTGATTGTTTTGTGTCGTCTCCTTGTTGCACGATGCCAACTTCTTGTGCAATCGTTGCCAGCTTGACTTCAATTGAAGGCGCTGAATATTGAATCACATGCGGTAATACAATTGCATTACCCAAGCCGTGGGCAACACCATACTTCGCACCCAATTGATGAGAAATAGCATGTACGTAGCCCAGTGATGCTTTCGTAAACGCTAGTCCTGCTTTGTAAGAAGCTAATGCCAGCGCACTTCGTGCCTCAATATTACTTCCATCCTTAAAAGCAATAGGCAGGTTTTTGAATATTAAACGAATAGCTGCGAGGGCTTGCTCGTCTGTGTAAGCACTACCATTTCTTCCGACATACGCTTCAATAGCATGGGTTAAGGCGTCCATTCCTGTCGCTGCCGTCAACGCAGGCGGTATCGTAATCATAAATACTGGATCAAGTGCGGTGGCTAAGCTGGCTGTACGAGGGTCAATAACGAAGCTTTTACTTTTAGTCTGATTATCAGATATGACGGATATAACCGTCACTTCTGAGCCTGTGCCAGCTGTTGTTGGGATAGCGTAAAACGGCAAAGGTTTCTTAAGTGCTTTGAAATAACCGGTAAGTTTTTCTGGTTTTTTCTTATTGGAAGCACTCAAGGCAATGACTTTAGCAAGGTCCATCGCAGAACCACCGCCGATCGCTAGCACGCTTTGGCAATTGTTTTCATTTAGCAGATTCAATGCTTCATTCGTGATACTGAACG
>NZ_LWFE01000041.1:0-1552 GCF_001635675.1 Oleiphilus sp. HI0061
CCAAGATTGATGATTACAATTTACAAAGTACCAATCATTTTTTGTTAGCCCTTCAACACTGGTAAAATCCCACTCAACCTTCAGAAACATTGCCATAAAAAAGTTGTTCATAGAAACCCAGTTTGTTGCACAGGCAATAAGGGTTTTAGTCACAATTTTTTTGACGATATTGATGGGAATGATGATCTTAAGCAGAGCGCCAACGACTAAAATAGGCATCCAGAGCAAAGTGTTCAGAATAACTAAAATCAGAATAATAGCCCCTTTAACTGGGCCAGGAAGAAAGCTGAGCATATATACCCCTCATAGTATTTTAGTAAAATTTTATCGAGAGACACCTACAAGTACAAGATTACAGCGTACGCATGTAAATATGGTGCTGCATTATCTATTTAATCTGGCTGTATAGTGCAAATAAGGTGGTGGCAATAGGTGGGAGGATAGTGCTCATGCTTACTGTTCTGGTTTATCGGGTGGCGCTTCAGTTGAAGTCTTCTTTTGATCAGTTTTTTTAGCTGGAAAGAAAGCATCAGTTTTATGTTTAGCTTTCGCTTTGATTTCAGGTGTGATGTATCGAGACAGCGTGGCGATTGCCGCAGCCATTACAGATATGTCATCGGTGTAGCCAAGAACGGGGGTTAAGTCAGGAATCCCGTCAATAAGGCTAATGAAGTAGCCGAGCGTTCCGAGAATAACCGTTTTTACCCATGCTGGAGTGTTTGGTTCGCGTAGGGTGTAATACAAAATTAGTGCGTGAGTAATAGCTTCCTGAGAAAGGGAGCTGAAGGCAGATTTGATTTTACTAGTTAGCTTTTTTTCGTTTATATCGTCTTTCATTTTACTCTCGACCAGGCTTTATTCGAAGCCTGGTTTTAATATCTGATCTTTGCCAGCAAGTACTAAACCAATGCTGTTTTCCTGTAGCCATAATAAAGTTAGGAGATTCCCTGGAGTCGCGCTGTCGTCAGATTTTGATATAAATCCCTTTAATGTTAAAGCTTGCCCCAACACATCAGCAAAGCTAATTTCAATCTCGTTAAAGGTAACACGGCAAGTGTCACTTTCTACCGACGCTTGAGAGTCTTGATTCGGAGAGCTGAGGGAGTTCGTCTCTGGGTTGCTGGTCAGGGTATGAGTAACGTAGATTCTCGATAATTGCAGTGTGGCATGACAGTCATTGCTTGAACCTGCATTTAGTCTATCGGTAATATGCAGAGTTGATCCGTTCAGATTTTGTAGACTGTTTGTTTCGTCCAAAATAGTCATGCTATTACCTTGTATATGATAGGTAAACTGTATTACATCGTCGGTATCGGGAAAGATTGGGCTGCTTACTTCCTCTAGCTCAACGCCGAGAATAATTCCTGTCCCACGATCAGTAGTCTCAGTTGTATCAGAGGTGTTGAAGGAAAACGCAAAATGACTTCCGCTTTCTGTCGCGTGACCAATAGGTGCTTCGAGACCACCATCGAGCTTCAATATACCTCTATTTACCTCTGAATTGCCTGTCTCGCTGCTTGGGTCTGATACTTCGCTCAGTTCACTAAAGAAT
>NZ_LWFE01000042.1:0-945 GCF_001635675.1 Oleiphilus sp. HI0061
GTGAAATATTTATTCGCACCGGACTCATAGAGAGAGAGTTTCGCACCAAAAATAAGGCTATCGCTCATAACTTAAAGCTTATTGATGAAGTGGAATCGATTGAAGACCGCACGCGTCGTAAAGATGTCCTGGTCGATGATGAGGTGATATACGGACTTTACGATAAGGCTTTACCTGAACACATTGTGAGTGGTGCTGCATTTGAAAAGTGGGCAAAAAAAGCAAGCGAAGCTGACTCAAAGCTAATACGGTTTACAAAAGGTCAGCTGCGCAGCGAAAATGCGGATTCATTCGATCCGGGCCTATATCCTGAACATATTGAAAATAATGGCATACGCTTTCCTCTGAGTTACCAGTTCAAACCCGGCGCTGAAGATGATGGTGTAAATATCTCGGTGCCAATTAATGCAATAAAACAGCTAACTGTAGATAAACTCGAGAAGATAGTTCCTGGCTTGCTTCGTGAAAAATGCATCCACCTGATCAAAACGCTTCCCAGAACTTTGCGAAAGCACTTTGTTCCTGTGCCGGATGTTGTAGACAAGATACTGCCAAAGGTTGAAGCTAGTTCACGCCCTTTGCTTGAGATTCTTAGTGATGAGCTAAAAATTATAGGCAGCATATCTATTCCTATTGAGGCCTGGAATCTTGAGTCACTAGACAGTCACCTGCGCTTTAACATTAAAGTGCTGGATGAGCGAGGCCGGCTGATTAACCAGGGTAGGGACCTCGTTAAGCTTTCGCAAAAAGTTGAGCATTTGGCAAAAAACGCCGCAAAACTGGAAGAGAACCGACCTGAAAAACAAGTTGATATTACTGCCTGGGACTTTGGCGAGCTCAAACAATCCCAGATAATAAAACAAGCGGGTATTGAAATGATGCAATACCCGGCGCTTCAAGATTGTGGAGCACACATCAGGCTCATTCATTGTAATGATAAGCTAG
>NZ_LWFE01000043.1:0-1037 GCF_001635675.1 Oleiphilus sp. HI0061
TGGCTGCGACAGGTCAAATAGACTCGGAAAAGCTTGGTGAAAGTGAGTTTATTGGTGAGCTGGCCTTAACCGGAGACTTGCGCCCGGTTGCCGGTGTATTACCCACGGCTATTGCCAGCGTAAAAGACGGCCGATGTTTATTTATCCCATATGGTAACGCTGATGAAGGGAAAATGGCTGGCAGCGATACAATTTTCCCCGCACGCCATTTGAGCGAAATTTGCCAGCACCTTAAATCACCCGGTGTTTTGCAAGCCCTTTCTTATGAAGAAATGATTTTGGAAGACGAAAAGCAGCCGGATATGGCTGATATTAAGGGTCAGTTCCAAGCGAGACGTGCTTTGGAGTTGGCAGCAGCTGGACGCCATAACCTATTATTCTACGGCCCTCCAGGGACAGGCAAGAGCATGCTGTCCTCTCGCCTGCCAAGTATTCTGCCACGCTTAAGCAATGCTCAGGCAGTGGAGGTGGCCTCAATCTATTCGCTGGCGGGTATTCCCAGAAAACCGGGCTTGATGATGCAAGCGCCTTTTCGTTCTCCTCACCATACAGCTTCTTCCGTATCGCTCGTTGGTGGTGGCGCACAGCCAAAGCCTGGTGAAATATCCTTATCCCATTATGGTGTATTGTTTTTGGATGAGTTGCCAGAGTATGCACGCTCGGTGCTTGAAGTACTTCGGGAGCCGATTGAAAGTGGGGAGATCAGAATTTCCCGAGCCAGTGCGAGCCTGACATTTCCGGCAGACTTTCAGTTAATTGCAGCAATGAACCCATGCCCTTGTGGCTATAGCGGCCACCCTACAGTGAGTTGTACTGATACCCCCCAGCAGATAAGTAACTATCGGCGGAAGTTGTCGGGCCCCTTATTGGATCGCTTCGATTTGCATGTCGAAGTGGCGAGTCAACCTGCATTGGTTTTACTTGGCAAAGCTCAGGCTAGTGAGTCTTCGAATGAGGTACTGGCTCGCGTGAGCAAAGCACGAGACGCGCAAATCACCAGGCAGGGCAAGCTTAATAGTGCGCTTGAGGGTGGGGAG
>NZ_LWFE01000044.1:0-1095 GCF_001635675.1 Oleiphilus sp. HI0061
ATTTGACTGGCTGCGAGCCAGGTCAATATCGAATGTTAGTTGTGAGCTGGGAGCGCGTGCGACCAGGAAGTAGCGAGTGGCATCGCGGCCAACTTCTTCGATCAAGTCTCGCAATGTGACGTAGCTGCCGGCACGTTTGGATAGCTTCACCTCTTCGCCGCCTTTTATGACAGTCACCATTTGGTGAAGAACATAATCAGGCCAGCCTTCAGGTATATCTTGCTTCAATGCTTGTAGGCCTGCTCGAACGCGAGTGATTGTACTGTGGTGGTCGGCACCCTGTTCATTTATGACGCGAGTAAAGCCACGTTGCCACTTGTCGAGGTGATAGGCTACGTCTGGCACAAAGTAAGTGTAGCCGCCTTCAGTTTTGCGCATAACACGATCTTTGTCGTCGCCAAAGTCTGTCGTTCGCAACCAAAGCGCGCCATCTTTCTCGTAGGTATAGCCATTTTCAATCAGAGCNTCCACTGCTTTTTCGACTTTACCATCGCTATAGAGAGAGCTTTCAAGGAAATAAACATCGAAATCAACGTCAAAGGCTTTTAGGTCTAGATCTTGCTCTCTTCTTAAATAGGCGACAGCAAAGTGTCTGATATCTTCCAGGTCGTCAGCGTTTTTGGTACCTGTAAAGCTCTGGTCGGCAGACTCGATGGTTTCACCGTTCATAAAGCTTTCAGCAAGCTCAATAATATAGTGCCCGCGATAGCCATCTTCTGGCCAGCTTGGGTCTTCAGGTGTTAAACCTTTGCAGCGAGCTTGAACAGATAGAGCCAGGTTATTGATTTGTTGGCCAGCATCGTTGTAATAGAACTCGCTGGTCACATCCCAGCCATTTGCACCGAGAAGTCTGCAAATGCTGTCACCGACTGCTGCGCCACGGCCATGCCCCACATGCAATGGGCCGGTAGGATTAGCGGAAACAAACTCGACTTGAACTTTTTGGCCTTTACCTGAGTTGTTGTGTCCATATTTATCCGCATTTTCAATAATTGAACTGAGGACGGCAAAGCTGCTGGCGGAGCTCATAAAAAAGTTGATGAAGCCAGGGCCAGCAATTTCAATTTTGTCTACGCTTGCATTATTTTGAGCGGT
>NZ_LWFE01000045.1:0-1600 GCF_001635675.1 Oleiphilus sp. HI0061
GCTTGGGGCGCTCAGTTGAATGACCTGGAAGTGGCAGCAATCGTAACCTACGAAAGAAATGCCTGGGGTAATAACACAGGTGATGTTGTGCAACCAGCTGATGTCAAAGCGGCGCGCTAGGAGGAGATAATCAATGAGTTCTACTATTACAATTGATGAACAAAATCAGGACGTTTCAAGCGCCGATCATGATCACCACAATGAGCCACCGAAGGGTATAGGCCGCTGGTTATTCAGCACTAACCATAAAGATATTGGTACCATGTACCTGGTGTTTTCTCTCATTATGTTATTTTTGGGTGGTGGTATGGCAATGCTCATTAGAGCAGAGTTGTACTTTCCTGGCTTGCAGTTTTTGGAGCCTGACCTTTTCAATAACATGGTCACTACACATGCCTTGATTATGGTCTTTGGTGTTGTCATGCCTGCCGCAGCTGGTATGGCGAATTGGATGATCCCACTTCAAATCGGTGCGCCAGATATGGCATTGCCACGCTTAAATAACTTGAGTTTCTGGCTATTACCCGCCGGGGCTGCCCTGCTTATTTTGTCAGTCATCGTACCGTTTTTCGGTGGCGGCGCCCCCGTCAATACAGGCTGGACCTTGTACCCTCCCTTATCTGTTCAAGCGGGAATGGGGATGGATCTGCTGATCTTTACTCTTCATGTATTAGGCATATCATCGATACTCGCTGCCATCAATATCGTTACAACGGTATTGAATATGCGCGCTCCCGGCCTTGATATGATGAAACTACCCTTGTTTGTCTGGGCATGGCTATTTACAGCAATTCTATTGATTATGATCATGCCAGCACTTGCTGGCGGCGTAACCATGCTTTTGTTTGACCGTCACTTCGGTACCAGTTTCTTCGACGCTGCTGGCGGCGGCGACCCTGTGTTATTCCAGCATTTATTCTGGTTCTTTGGTCACCCGGAAGTATATGTACTATTACTACCTTCTATCGGAGTTTTAGGTGTTATTGTTCCAACATTCTGCCGTAAGCCTTTGTTTGGCTACCGCCCATTAGTTTGGTTTATGGGTATTCTGCTGGTCTTGGGTATGGTCGTATGGGCTCACCATCAATACACCATTGGCATGTCTGTCCTCGCGACCAACTACTTTATGATTGGTACAATTTTAATCTCGATCCCCGTTGGCCTAATGCTGTTCAACTTTATCTTAACGATGTGGCGTGGCTCTATTACCTTTGAAACACCCATGCTCTTCGCCATTGCCATCATTGTGATGTTCTCATTTGCAGGAACTACAGGTGTCATGCTGGCGGTTGTACCTGCAGATTTGCAATACCATGACACCTACTTTGTGGTCGCACATTTTCACTACGCATTAATACCCGGCGCACTATTCGGGCTCTACGCAGGTGTATTCTATTGGCTGCCGTGGGGGACGTAATAACTGTCAGAACCTGCTGTGCTCATAATGTCCTCTTTATTTTAATTGTTTGTACCATTAGCTATTCAAATAGTTTGCTTGTCGCCAGCTTTATTCAAAGTCTTCTTTGAGTCGCTGACAGAGGGTAATGCGTCTTTATTAGTTTTCAGTGAGTCGTCTCTGTTTGTGTTCATAATGGTATAA
>NZ_LWFE01000046.1:0-622 GCF_001635675.1 Oleiphilus sp. HI0061
CCTTTGAAGATTGGACTGATGTTCAATATGAAACGATGGAGGTGTACCCCTTCAGCTGGATATACTACTTATCGTTTATCTTTTTTACAGCCTTTGCATTTCTCAATATGGTAATTGGTATTGTCGTTAATGTGATGGAAGAAGAGCATGCTAAAGCGCGGCAAGAAAGTAAAAAGGATGAGCCAACTATTAGTGACCTTCAAGCTGAAATCTTAAGCATGAAACAGATGATTGTGGATCTTAAGAAAAACTAGAATAGCTGTGAATTTAGAACTAGACTTAATGACTATCGGTCACCTAGCTGGCTGATTGAATTAATTCGTAATTGAAGTTTGTGAGAGTGTAATGTCGGAAGGAAGTGAAGGCTTAAGTCGAAAGCAGGTTGAGTTTGCTAAGAGGGAGCAGGAAATTCTCAAAGCGGCGATCAGTTTGTTTGAGAACCCACATTGGGAAACTGTGACCGTTGAGCAGATTTCCAAAAAAGCAGAGATAGGCAAAGGGACCGTTTATAAGCATTTTACCTGTAAAGAAGAGATTTACGCTCAGATTTCAATCTCGTTTTTGCGTCGTATGCTGGCCTCTTACGAAGCGCTACCACCACATTCAGAAGCAATAGATATCA
>NZ_LWFE01000047.1:0-6320 GCF_001635675.1 Oleiphilus sp. HI0061
TTTCTTCAAAGACGTTTTTTTCGAAGGAGTTAAAAAATATAAAGCCGATAAATTGCCCATCTTGATACATTGGAAATGTATAGCTAGAGCCGAAATGACTCTTTTCTAATACTCTCGTATGGGTATTCTGGCCGTCAGAAAAAATTTCCATATTGTTTACGACTCGTGGATTCCCACTCTTGATTATCTCTATCAGGGAAGGGGCATCGCTTAAACTTGCTTGATAGTGAGTCAAAGGGCTTTCGTGTTCGCTGCTCCAAGCAAAGGTTTTAAGGGTATCGGTTTTCGCATCAAACAAGGCGACGGCGATACGGTCAATATAGTGATGCTGATGTTTTAAGTGCCCATGGAGTAGCCGCAACTTTTCAAGTAAAGGGCTACTGGAGCCTAATTTCTTTAAGGGGTCTTGGTGACTGTATACGCTTGGTTTGTCCATGTTTCATCTTTAGCTCGTTCAAGTCGTTAGTTCTAGTATAGACGAGCTGGGTCAAGCGAAAAGCAAAAAACTAAATTGGTTACAAATCTGAACTTTGTTCCGAGTGGATTTAGCGGCTAAGCTGGTTTATTCTTCGCGTCATATATAGTTTCTTAATAATTTATTACAAAATAACCTAACAGGATGTCAATATGAGTTCGATTCTATCGGGGATGCGAGTGGTTGAAGCCTCTGCATTTGTCGCTGCGCCTCTTGGAGGAATGACTTTAGCTCAACTTGGAGCGGACGTCATTCGAATAGATGCGATAGGGGGGGGGTTGGACTATCGTCGCTGGCCCGTTACAAAAGATAATGTCAGTCTGTTTTGGGCAGGGCTAAATAAATCTAAGCGTTCGGTAGCGATCAACTTTAGGTCTCCAGAAGGTTCAGAACTCGCTAAGCAAATTATAACCGCGCCTGGCAAAGAAGCGGGAATGCTATTGACAAACTTTCCACCTAAGGGTTGGTTGTCTTATGAGGATCTTAAGGCAATTCGTCCAGACATGATACAGCTCACCGTTCAAGGCGATAGGCATGGTGGCTCGGCTGTAGACTATACGGTTAACCCGGCCATTGGCTTACCGTTTTTGACAGGCCCCTCTGATAGTAACTCGCCAACGAATCACGTACTTCCTGCCTGGGATCTGGTGACAGGACAGATGGCTGCACTGGGCTTGTTAGCTGCAGAGCGTCATCGTTATCGCACAGGTGAAGGACAGCACACTAAGATTGCTTTGGCTGATGCGGCCATGGCAGTGATGGGGCACTTAGGATTTATTGCTGAAGCGCAGTTAGGAGAAGAGCGTCCACGTTATGGAAACTATCTCTTCGGTGCGTTTGGACGAGACTTTACGACATCTGATGGCGAGCGTGTCATGGTGATTGGCTTGACCAAACGCCAGTGGAAGTCCTTGTGTATTGCTACAGAAACAGCTGAAAAAATGGACCAGCTAGCGGCAACGCTAGGACGTGATTTTTCTCAGGAAGGTGCTCGCTTTGAGTCTCGTGATGAGATTTCGGCTTTATTTTCTGACTATATTTCTAAGCGCAGTTTTAAGGATATTGAGTCTCGCTTCAATGAAAACGGAGTTTGTTGGAGTAAGTATCAAACGGTTAAGGAAATGGTAGATAGTGACCCGGAATGCTCGCTAGACAATCCAATGTTTAACCAAATTGATCAGCCTGGTGTTGGTTCATTCAGAGCAGCAGGAGCTCCTTGGAACTTCTCGGCATTTGAACGCCAGCCTGCGCAACCGGCGCCAAAACTAGGGCAGCAAACCGATGAAGTGCTTTCTGAAGTGGTTGGTTTGAGTAGTGCTGAAATTGGCCGCTTACACGATGCGGGTATCGTTGCAGGGCCAGAGTAGCGTCTAATCCAAACCTTTTTCCTTAAGTGTGTACTATTGGGGCCAGAGTAAAACAAACGCCTTTACTCTGACCCAATTTGAAGATGCTTATACCCTGTTGTTTCTAAAGAAATTTTATGGACTTCCAGGGGGCATTATTTTTATTCCATAATACTATAAAAATCCTAAGGCGGCTTTGATTCATTCGGCTATATTAGTAGGGATAGTAATACTTATGGAATAGAAAGGAGTCAAAATGCCCCAAGCAGGAAGCGCCCTGGAGCCCTTACACCTATTATTTAAAGAAACATGTATTGACGTTTTCGCAAGCATTCAATGCGAATTGGAAATTGTAGAGTCGGCAAAAGAGGTCTTGGCCCTGCCTTGCGCATTTATCGAAGCGCTTTCCGATGACCTGGAGCTGAAATTACTACTACGAGGCCCTGTCTCCATTCTAAGAGAAACTTATCCAATTAAAGGTGATGCCGAGTTTGTTCAAGCTCATGAGATTGAAGACTGGATTTCCGAATTGGCTAATCGTTTTATGGGGGCGCTCAAAAACAAACTCATCGATTATCAGCACTACCTGCAACTCGGCACCCCTCAAAAGCAGTTTGGCATTCGGCTTGATGAATTGCTTGACGAAGGTTTTTCGATGTTAACGCTTAACTTTCAAAGTGGGCGAGAAGTCTTTGAATGTAGTTTGCACACAAAAGTATTAAATCAAAATTTGTCCTTTGAGTATAAAGAGCCTGAAGCCGATCCTTTTGATGATGGCGAGCTAGAGATGTTCTAAATCTTTCTACAAGAGCTAGCTTTTGTTTCGCGCCGCTATTTTTGCTAAAATGCCGCGCAATTTCCTACATATTGAATTTTTGTGACCTTACTTTATCAAAAGCGTTTGTTCTTCAGGCTTTATAGTTAAGTTAAGGTCATCTAGCTGGTTACTATTCCATGAAAGAATCCTTATTGCTTCGTTTAGACAGTATTTCTGAACGTTACGAAGAATTAGCAGCTCTTATGAGCGACCCTGATGTGATCACAGACCAGAATAAATTTCGCGACTTTTCAAAAGAGTATGCTGAAATTGAGCCGGTTGTGAAATGTTACGCTAGCTACAGACAAGCTCAGGACGACATCGAAGAAGCCAACATGCTGATGAATGATGGTGATGCCGATATGCGCGAGATGGCTCAAGAAGAGCTGAAAGAGGCAAAGTCTTCTTTGGAAACTCTTGATAAGGAGTTGCAGACTCTCTTGTTACCTAAAGATCCGAATGACAAGAATAACGTTTTCTTGGAAATTCGAGCGGGAACCGGTGGTGATGAGGCGGCAATTTTCTCTGGGGATTTATTTCGCATGTATTCTCGTTATGCTGAGAAGAAAGGCTGGAAGGTTGAAGTGGTTAGCGAAAACCTGGGTGAGCACGGTGGTTATAAAGAAGTGATTACACGGCTTGTCGGTGAGGGTGTATATGGGAGCCTGAAGTTTGAGTCAGGAGCTCATCGTGTACAACGTGTTCCAGAAACCGAATCGCAAGGCAGGGTTCATACTTCGGCTTGTACGGTGGCTGTGATGCCGGAAATTGATGCTGTGGATGAGATCGAAATCAATAAGGCTGACTTGCGTATCGATACCTTCCGGGCTTCGGGCGCCGGTGGTCAGCACGTCAACAAAACGGATTCGGCTATTCGTATTACCCACTTGCCAACAGGTGTGGTAGTTGAGTGTCAGGACGAACGATCACAGCATAAGAATAAGGCTCGCGCTCTATCTTTGTTGCAATCGAGGCTACTGACGGCTGAACAGGAAGCGCATGCTCAAGAACAATCAGATCAACGAAAAAGTCTCGTAGGTAGTGGTGACCGTTCTGAGCGAATCAGAACCTATAACTTTCCTCAAGGTCGCATGACTGATCATCGAATTAATTTGACGCTCTATAAGCTAGCTGAAGTTATGGAAGGTGATTTGGACCAGGTGTTACAGCCTTTATTGCAAGAGCATCAGGCTGAATTACTCACTTCTATGGGTGAGTAATAAGTAGATATAGCTTATTGGAGTTTGATATGAGCCATCAACTGACTATTTCAGAGGCGATGGCAAAATCCCTCGAATTGACAAGCAGTTCGGCATCTTTGGATGTTGAGCTGCTCTTATGTCACGTGCTCGATTGCGAGCGTGCTTATTTACGGACCTGGCCTGATAAAAGTCTGGATCAAGACCAAACCGAGCACTTTCTTTCTCTTGTTTCACAACGCCAAAAAGGGCGTCCTATTGCCCACCTAATTGGTCAGCGAGATTTTTGGACTCTAAATTTAAAGGTTAATGAGCATACTCTCATTCCAAGGCCTGATACCGAAGTGCTTGTTGAAAGGGCTTTGAATTTGCCGTTGGATAAGTCCGCCATTTCAGTACTTGATCTCGGAACGGGCACGGGGGCGATAGCCTTGGCATTAGCTAGTGAGCGCCCAGCATGGCAGGTCAATGGTGTTGACCGTTTTCCAAAGGTCATTGAGCTAGCAAGGCAAAACGCAAACTTGAATAGCCTTCCTCATGTTGAGTTCTTCTGCAGCGATTGGTTTTCCGCATTCCGGGAGCAGCGTTTTTCTCTGATTGTTAGTAATCCTCCCTATATCGATGCCAAAGATAAGCACCTGCGTGAAGGGGATGTTCGATTTGAGCCTGCTTCTGCTCTGATTGCTGAAGATCAGGGGATGGCCGATATCAAAAAGATTACGCATGATGCGCGTGAGTTTCTCGAAGCAGGTGGCTGGCTACTTTTTGAACATGGCTATGACCAGGCAGAGCTTGTTAGGTCAGTACTGAAAAAAGCGGGTTATCAGCAGGTCGAGACAAGTAAAGATTATGGCGGTAACGATCGTGTTACCCAGGGCCAATGGACTGGGTAAGACTAGTTTTATATCTGTATAGAGGTGAATTGTGAGCGAGCAGCAAAGTCGCGAAGTTTATCAAGAGTTAAGTGATCCGGAGTTATTGCGATATAGCCGGCAGATCATGTTGCCTAAATTCGATGTTGCGGGGCAGTTGGCGCTCAAGAATGCAAAAGTACTTATTATTGGTGCGGGTGGCTTGGGTAGCCCGGTTGCGATGTATCTTGCAGCAGCAGGTGTTGGCTGCATAACTATCGTTGATGATGACCATGTTGATGTTTCCAACTTGCAGCGCCAAATTCTACATGGCGAAAGCTCGTTAGGAAAAATGAAAGTAGACTCCGCGGCTGAAATGCTTGGCAATATAAACCCTCATGTTGAAGTGAAGGTACTTGCCAAACGTCTGGATGAGGAGGGGTTACGGTCTGCTGTCGCCAGAGTTGACTTGGTTTTGGACTGCAGCGACACATTCACAACTCGATTCTCGGTCAATAGAGCATGTGTCGAAGAAGCAAAGCCTCTAGTGTCTGGTGCCGCGATTCGAATGGAAGGGCAGGTAAGTGTTTTCGATATGCGTGACGATGAAGCACCGTGTTATCAGTGTTTGTATGCTGAAGGGGATGACGAGCAGCTTACCTGCTCAACGTCAGGTGTTATGGCGCCGTTGGTTGGCATTATAGGGAGCATGCAGGCAATGGAGGCTATTAAGGTACTGAGTGGCCTAGGATGTTCTTTAAAAGGGCGCTTAATGATGCTGGATGCTACTTCGATGGAGTGGCGGACGTTGAAACTGAAGAAAGACTCAGGCTGTCAGGTCTGTGGTAAATAAGTAAAACGGACTCTTGATTCGACTCAAGTAAAGCTAGATCAATTTGGTATTTTTAGTGAAAGATATTGCTTAATTACTATTTCCTTCCAATAATGAAAGTATACGGAGGAGTGGAGTGATGAGAGAGATTACATCGAAGCTAGGCTTGCTGGTATTGCTTTTTTCAGTAGGGAACGTTAGCGCAGAGACTCTTAAGTTCAGTTATTGGGATGATGCGAAGCCACCTTTTGTTATTGAACATGATGGTGTAGTCCATTCTGGCATTATCAAAGATCTGGCCGACCAGATTTCTTCCGAAGCGGGATTGCAAGCCGAGTTTGTGAAACTTCCAGTCTTGCGAATTGAGCAACAATTGCAGTCAGGTGACATCGATGTGGATTGTTTGACGAGCCCTATTTGGAAGGAATTACCTTCTTCCTATCATTGGTCCCCTGTTTTATTTGATGGGGCAGACAGATTTCTTGTTCGTCCAGAACTTAGCTTGAAGCTTCATTCATACAATGACCTTAAAGGAACAACTCTAGGAATCTATAACGGTTATGTTTATCACCCTGAAGTGATGAGCCTGATTAAGTCTGGAGACGTAGCGACAATCAAGCTGAAGGGCTTGGAGCATGGGATTCACTTGCTGCAATTGAAAAGGCTAGATGTGCTGATTGATTTCGGGATTTTGCTCAAGTATCAACTTCGAGAAAGAAAATTGAATGAGCAGCTTGTATTGGCCAAGCTGCCTGCAGACGAATATAAACTTCATTGCGCCTATTCAAAACAAATTAAAA
>NZ_LWFE01000048.1:0-648 GCF_001635675.1 Oleiphilus sp. HI0061
TTGTGTCGGAGCTATTATCTGGCTCGGGGCAATCAGGCAGTGTTATATTTTTACTGTCAGAGCCACAAGCAGACAAAAATAAAATTAAAGTGATTAGTGCGAATAGTTTAGACGCAGTCATAGTGTCGTTTCTCAAAATTTGATTATAAAGAGGATTTATTTATAGCTTTCGCATAAGCACGAAAGCGTGAAGAGTTTTATCGACAGAACTAAATAGCTTTCTGTTGATCAGAAAGTTCAGTTGTCAGTATTGATTTTTGGGTAATTAAAATAGAATGTTCGTCATATTCAAAATCCTTTTAAATATTTGAAGTTTAAGGGCCGCATTTTTGCGTAGTAAGAACGCGAACTATACTGTGGAAATCGTGTTCTTAGCAATGACTTTTTGGAGAACTATCGGTGTACTTATCAAGCCCAGAAGACAATGAAGTTTTGTTTGAGTCAATCGCGCAAGATTTGATTCAAACCGGCTGCTCTATCAATGAAGGGGCGATCCCTCAGGCTTTGGCTGATGCTTTGGCGCAGGAAGTAAAAGGCTTAGCTTCAGAGAAATTCAAGAAAGCCGGAATAGGGCGTGAGCAAGACTTTGTGAGGAACGAGACGGTTCGCTCTGATGAAATCGCTTGGATCTCAGAAGAGACGGAGGCG
>NZ_LWFE01000049.1:0-984 GCF_001635675.1 Oleiphilus sp. HI0061
AAAAGCCCGACTTTATTGTCGGGTTTTTTGTGCCTGTCTATGTCTATATTTTCAAAGTTTCAAGCTAATAGCCTTTGGGTAGTTTTACCTCTAATTCGATGGGTAAATGGTCAGATACCGGAAACGTTACCACGCCCGCCCTCTTAACCAATAGGCTACGACTCACCAGAATATGATCTAAGGCCTTTTCAGGGCGCCAGCTAGGAAATGAATGAGATACGCCCGGCAAAGTCACCAAGCCGGCTCCTTTTAGCGGAGAGTCATGCAGTATTTTCTCGGCATGGGTATTCATGTCGCCCATCAACACCACATGGTTATAGTCATCAACCAAATCCCGAACAAAACGTAGCTGCTGTTTTTGGGCACTATCGCTGAGCGACAAGTGCATAATCACCAATACGATCGGATCTTCCTCTTTTCCGTACTCGGCAACAATCACGCCTCGGCCAGGTATTAAGCCAGGCAAGCGATGCTCTTCAACCTTGATTGGCCGGAAACGACTTAACAAGCCATTACTATGCTTTGCTACAGGACCAAAATTTCTATTTAACTGCTGATACCAAAACGGCAAACCTGCATTACTCGCAAGGTATTCGACCTGATTAATAAATCCGCTGCGCAAGCTACCGCCATCGACCTCCTGCAAAGCCACCATATCGTACTGACTAATCAGCTCAGCAATTTTATCCAGATTGTCTTGCCGCTTTTTGTGAGGCAAAACGTGCTGCCAACTACGTGTCAGATAGTGACGGTAGGAAGAGGTGGAAATACCCACTTGAATATTGAAGGTTAATAGTCGAATCGTTTTGTCTGTTTCAAGAAACGGGGTCTTTTTCAGTTCTCAGGGTGCACCTGTTGCGATGCTGCGTTTTGTAGCGACTCATTGATCGGCGTAATCAGTTCACTGATACGATGTTTGATTCGTTGATACATAAACTAGAATTACCCTGTTTCACGACGACTATTCATTACCACATTAATCGG
>NZ_LWFE01000050.1:0-1086 GCF_001635675.1 Oleiphilus sp. HI0061
CCACAACCAAACAGAGCTTTGATGAAGTCGCAACTCTGATAAGCTAGGTGCTTTCCCTTCTGCCATCTGGGCTTCTGGGTCCTGTTCACTGCATATTGGCAATAAAGGTGAAAATATCGAAGCTGTTTCCTGAAATAATTCCAAAGCAGAGCGGCGTACCCAGCCTTGCCCAAAACTTACCCTAGAAGGCTCGTTCCATCGGTATCTATCTTTTATTCGCGTATCGATAGACTGCTTAAACAAAGGTACTCGTGTTTCACACCAGAGGTCGTGACCAAATAAACCGGGTGAATTAGCACCTAAAGCTAACACTAAAGGCGTCACCATTTGAAAGGCATTGAAGGTATTTGCATAGTCTTCAGGGTCGACTCGATAATGAATCTGGAATGAAGTATTCGCACCTTCCAAGGTAACGTCCTGCATATCCATTTGTAAAGGAGGTCTACCGTTAATATCAATTTCAAATTCACGCCCACGACGTTCAAACAATTGCTCAACCAAGGTTCTATAACGCTGGCGGTCCGTCATACAAACAGGCCCGAAATGAGAATTATCCAGCGTAGGAAGTATACCGACAGGAAATATGCGACCTTCATATTTTGCAGCAATATCATTTAGCTTCGACAGCTGGCGGCAAATCTCATTTTCTGTCGACTTAAACGGCGCATCCGACAGGGAATATGGAGTCAGGTTATATTCCAGGTTATAGCGGTTAATCTCCAGAGTCAGTTGTTTGTCATCAGCAGCATCTAAGATTTCTTGATTCAGCAACAAGGGCTCTCCCTTGCTATCAACAATATACATTTCGAGCTCGGCACCCAAAATAGCACTACCCGGTTTCTTTTTTCCAAAGCCTGTCTGTGACAATAGGGAGCTCAAGCTGGAAAGGTTGGTCTGCAGTTTTTTTTCAAAGTCTCGATAATCACTTTCTGCAAAACTGCTCTTATCTATATCAATTCCCATCTATCCGTACTCTGTATCAATGGTGCTTTCTGAATCAGCTTCAAAACAAAATCTATAACTCATACTATGAACAAACTTCTTATCCAATGCCTTGATCTGGCACAAAGACTTATTAATACCTGA
>NZ_LWFE01000051.1:0-897 GCF_001635675.1 Oleiphilus sp. HI0061
GCACCACGGAAGATAAATGGGAAGCCAAGAACGTTGTTTACCTGGTTAGGGTAATCAGAACGACCTGTTGCCATAACAGCATCTGGACGAGATTCTGCAACCACTTCAGGCATGATTTCTGGAACCGGGTTAGCACATGCAAAGATGATTGGGTTTGGAGCCATCTTCTTAATTTGTTCACCAGTCACCATATCAGGACCAGATAGACCCAAGAAGATATCAGCACCGTCTAGCGCATCGTCAAACGTACGCTTGTCAGTATCTACTGCAAACATTGCCTTGTACTGGTTTAGATCATCACGACCAGAGTGGATAACACCTTTACGATCACACATGAAGATGTTTTCTGGCTTCATACCCGCAAGGGTAAGTAGCTTAGAACAAGAAATTGCAGCAGCACCGGCACCTAGTACCGCCATTTTTGCTTCTTCAATTTTCTTGCCTTGAATTTCAAGTGCGTTCAATGCACCTGCAACCGTTACGATAGCAGTACCGTGCTGGTCATCGTGGAAAACTGGAATGTTGCACTGCTCTTTAAGCGTACGCTCGATTTCAAAACACTCAGGTGCTTTAATGTCTTCTAGGTTAATGCCACCAAAAGTAATCGCAATACGACGCACTGTGTCGATAAATGCTTGAGGGCTTTCAGATTCAACTTCGATGTCGATTGAATCAACGCCAGCAAAACGTTTGAAAAGAAGAGACTTACCTTCCATTACAGGCTTAGAAGCCAAAGGACCTAAGTCACCCAGACCAAGAATCGCAGTACCATCAGTAATAACCGCTACCAAGTTACCTTTAGCAGTGTACTTATATGCATTTTCCGGGTCAGCAGCAATTTCCTTAACTGGCTCTGCAACACCTGGGCTATAAGCCAAAGAAAGGTCGCGAGAGGTT
>NZ_LWFE01000052.1:0-896 GCF_001635675.1 Oleiphilus sp. HI0061
ATTCTTAGAGTGCGGCCCAAGAAGTCGGCTCATGCCTATCAGACGGTATGGGCTGAGCGCGGTTCTCCGCTTAAATATCATACTGAAGATCAGCTTACAGCCTTGCGACAGGCTGTTAATTCAGGCGCAGAGAAGCCATCCATATTGTTCGATTATGCCATGCGGTATGGTGAGCCTTCTATTGCCAGCCGACTTGACCAACTGGCGTCACAACAATGCGATAAGCTTTTAGTGCTTCCTTTATATCCCCAGTATGCCAGTGCCACAGGTGGCTCAACATTTGATGCAGTCGCTAAAGATTATGTTTCCCGCCGCCAGATACCAAGCTTGCGTTTCGTGGCTAGCTACCATAATTACCCACCCTATATTGACGCGATTGTCGAGAGTATTCGTGAACATTGGAAACTGCACGGACAAGCCGAAAAGCTGCTTTTGTCTTATCATGGTTTGCCTAAATTTAGTCATGATAAAGGCGACCCTTACTATACCCAGTGTAATGAAACCAGTCAGTTGATTGCTGAGGCGCTTGAATTAAATGGTGATCAGTATATGACCGTTTTCCAATCACGCTTTGGCGCTGCAGAGTGGCTGCAGCCGTATACTGATGAAACGCTAAAATCCCTCGCGAAGCAGGGGACACGCTTTGTGCAGGTAATTTGTCCGGGTTTTTCTGCAGATTGTTTGGAAACTATCGAAGAAATTGGCGTAGAAAACAGGGACTATTTTCTTGAAGGTGGTGGCGAACGCTATGAATATATTCCGGCCTTAAATGCCAGTGAGGCGCATATCAAGGTGCTGGCAAGTTTAATAAATGAAAACGTGCAAGGTTGGTTGTAATGTGCAGGTCTTTGCAAGCGAGCTAAGGTAATAGGAGTTGATGATGAACTTTTTTAAAA
>NZ_LWFE01000053.1:0-730 GCF_001635675.1 Oleiphilus sp. HI0061
CGTCAGCAGTAGAAATAAGATAACCACTACTCATTATCAGAAACATAAGAATATATAACATTAGATGCACTAGGTGCGCCACCTTGTGCTCGAACGCCTCACCTTTACGCCCACTTACCTCGGGTTGTGGAACAATGTTAATAGTGCGCCAAATGACTCGAAATATGAGCGCCAAGAGCAGACATACACCAATACTTTTATGCAGATCCAAAGAGCCCTTATACCAGGAATCATAATAGCTGAGCTCAACCATGTATAAACCCAAGCCAAAGAGGAAGAATATACTAACAGCCATGAGCCAATGAATTATAATAGCCACCAAACCGTAAGAACTTACTGTATTCCGGATCATCACACATTCCTGCTAAACAGAAGAAACAATGATGTCACTATAGATCAAGGACACTTGTGCGGAAATATAAAATATGCAGAAGCGTTGTGCATAATTGCACACAGAGTAAATTGGGGTGCGCGCTCTTATTCTAGAAACAAGAGAGTTTTATACCATAGCGAGTATGGAAACTAGTTATGAGAAGATAATAAACGGCGTAGCGATAATTAATAGCAGAATTAACAGCAACAGCGAGTTAAAAACAAACTGAAGCCTTTTATAAAGCGGGCGATTCCGCTTTTTAAAGGCCTTCGACCATTCAAGAAAAGGTGTAACAGTGCTGAATAGGCGGTTAAAAAAACCTTGGCGATCTATCGATGTATTCGGCACTAAAGTTGC
>NZ_LWFE01000054.1:0-964 GCF_001635675.1 Oleiphilus sp. HI0061
TTTAATATAAGACACTAGTTCTATCGTTATAAAGGCTTATTTCGAGCATACTCAAATATTATCTTATATTATTGCTTTGCATTTTTAGTAGTCTAGTTCACGCAAAATCACCAGACGCACAAACTATAGCGATAGCAGCGCCTCATATCACTAGCCTAATTGAGGAAGACCAGTCTGGCATCTATCAAGGCATTCTGAACGAAGCTATTTCAGATATGCCTTTCAAAATCATTCAATCATATACGCCTTATAAACGAGCCCTGGTATCATTTGAGCAAGGCCATACAGACTGCATTTATTCTTTCACGCAAGTGATGCAAGAAAAGCTAGGAAATGAGAATATCATTGCAAGCTTTCCACTAGGTGCCTTCGCTTATTATATGTTTAGCCCTCTCGACCAAAGCCCTTTAACTAGCTCCAGTCAACTTAAAGGACTTAATGTGGGTGCCGTACATGTGCACGAGAACTATTATAAACATAGACTTAGCGAAAAAATAAAACTAGACAAAGTATACAAAGACGCCCAGAACTTGAAAAAGCTCAAAGTAAAGCGTATTGATGTCATGATCGCAGCGCTTCCGGACTTGCAACCTTTCGTAGATCAATTGAGTTACTCTGCCAAGCACCCTCTTGTAGAAAGCTATGACCGTATTACGTGTCATAACAAAGCGCTCACACAAAGCTTCCTTGATGAGCTTTCACCAAGACTCAAAAGAATGAAGGACTCAGGCCGCTATAAAGAAATTTCCGGCGAGTTATTTTTTGACTTCGATAGTGAGTATAAACAACAATAGCCGGCTACCGTACAGATCGAAACAATACATGAAGCGACAATGGCTATTGCACGACTCAAGTATTTTACCTTATTAGGTTTTTTACTATTTTTCAGTAAGTTAGCAGCAGCGGAAGAGTCTATTGATTGTTTCTTAAATACAGCGGCGAGTATGCCCGCTGAAACAACGCT
>NZ_LWFE01000055.1:0-626 GCF_001635675.1 Oleiphilus sp. HI0061
ATGAGTGGTGCCAAGCAGAATATGCTGGCGCAGCGCGCTCATGCCAATAATTTGGCAAATATTAATACGACGGCGTTTAAAGAAGATTTCGCTCAGGCGCGTGCTATGCCGGTGTTTGGCGAGCATCATCCATCGAGAGCCTATGCCTTGACCGAAAGGCCGGGAACAAATTTTGAGGCGGGTCCCCTGAATCAAACCGGCAACCCTTTGGATGTTGCGGTAAAGGGTGATGGATGGATTGCGGTTCAGGCCGCAGATGGTTCGGAAGCCTATACCCGGGCAGGCGACCTGCAGGTAGATGTCAATGGGCAGCTAAGGGCTGGCATTGGTTTGCCTGTTTTGGGTAATGGTGGTCCAATTGTTTTGCCGCCTTCGGCAACTGTTGAGATTGGTGCTGACGGTACGGTTTCGGTTCTTCCTTTGGGTGGTGGAGCTGTTGGCTTAGCGGCGGTTGATCGAATTAAGCTAGTTAATCCCGACCCTGATATGATCGAAAAGAAAGAAGATGGTCTATTGCATATGAAGGGTGATGAGCCACCGGCAGTTGCTGACCCGAACATCAAACTGGAAACGGGGTTTCTGGAAGGTTCTAATGTAAATGCGGTATCGTCTTTAACAGATATCCT
>NZ_LWFE01000056.1:0-1035 GCF_001635675.1 Oleiphilus sp. HI0061
CGGTGAGCATTACTGGTATTCTCGGTGGCTTCTCCCCCGTTTCAGGGTTAATCCAGTCAGAATATATAAAACCAACCCACGTACCGTTTAGATTTGGAAATGGTACAAGCCAACCCCTGAACAGCCGGAACTTCCAACCCCATTTAGTGAAAGCAAAGATAGCCAAAAGATCTATCGTCACGACTTTTGGCAAGAGCCCAAAGAAGTCCACTGGATTGGATAAGTCTTTATTCTCGATGAGCGCCAGCAAAACCCAGGCGATGGCTGAGGCTCCCAGTAATAGATAGAGTGAGCTCTTAATAGTTACGTTTTGCATTATTTAAACTCCAGATAATTCCATGCGGCATTAGCAAATTCGCGTCCATCGGCACGGCTCCATTTTTGACTTGAGTGAAACAAGAAAAAACAATCATTCGCTTCCGTCCAACGGTCTGTACTAGGTTCTTCTCCTTGCAGTTCATTCCATATATGAAATAGCAAACCGCGAAGTCGTTCTGTCCAATTTGGCTTTGAGAATATTTCGTCCGGACAATTGAAAACTAAGCACTCTATAAAGAAGGATGGGAGCTCGCGAAATTCACCGCTTTCATACATCAGGTTTTCTAATCGCTTTAGGAGGCGGACGCCCTTCTTATATGCATAGTTTGTTCGTTTGTTCTTGTCTACGCCGTGTTCCAGCTGCTGGGCAGGATAGTTAACGATATTGCTTCCGTCGGTTTTAAATACCTTGGTTCCATCTCTTGATCCGTATTTCATGTGGTATCTAAAACTAAAACAAGGCACTACGTCTGCATCCACCCTAGCTGAGCTCGAGTTTATCTGAATTGCAGTAGAGCCGGAGCTATCGATTTGGCCGGGAAACTTTGATCGCATGGCTGCAAGTAATTCAGATCGCAACTTTTCTGGCGTCCAGATTCCCTCATATGGGGTTCCAGGATTATGAGTTCCTTTTTCTGACTCATCCCAGTACAAAACGTCATTACATTCCACGGCGATATCTACGTCGCTGTCTAAACGTACATTCGTATTGTTGGC
>NZ_LWFE01000057.1:0-1204 GCF_001635675.1 Oleiphilus sp. HI0061
GAATTCTCAGTGAATCACGTTTACTAGACCCAGTCGCTTCGTCCGCTTTAGCCATTAAGGTACGAATAGCCGTCGGCGCTGTATAGAAAACTGTCACCTTGTGCTGATCAATTACTTCACCAAAGCGCCCCATACTCGGATAATTGGGAACGCCTTCATACATGAGCGTTGTGGCACCATTCGCCAAGGGTCCATAAACGATGTAACTATGGCCGGTAATCCAGCCAACATCTGCCGAGCACCAGAACACATCACCTTCTTTATGGTCGAATGTGTAGTAGTAGGTCGACGTCACATAAGTCAAATATCCACCACTGGAATGCTGTAAACCTTTTGGTTTACCGGTAGAACCAGAGGTATAAAGAATGAACAATGGATCTTCAGCATTTACCGGAACGGCTGTATGCTTGTCAGCTTGCTCAGCCACCAAGCGACGATAGTCAACGTCCCAGTTATGACGAGTTGAACCTGTGTTATGGGTTGTTTCAACAACCAGTACATTTTTGACAGTATTACGTTTGGATATCTCCAGCGCGTCGTCCACACTTGACTTAAGCGGGATAGATTTCCCACCACGCACACCCTCTGTCGCCGTAATCACGACTTTTGCCTCACAATCATCCAGGCGATCTGCTAAAGCTGTTGCCGAAAAACCACCAAATACCACTGAATGAATGGCACCAATACGAGCACACGCCAGCATCGCATACGATGCCTCGGGAATCATAGGCATATACAGTACGACACGGTCACCTTTACCTACTCCCATAGATTCCAGGCCATTAGCCAACTGACACACCTCTCGATGTAAGTCTCGATAGGTAATTGTCTTGCTGTGGCCCGGTTCATCGGCTTCCCAAATTATGGCTGCCTGGTCTGCTCGCGTTTCTAAATGCCTGTCTACACAGTTGTAACAAACATTCAGCTCTCCATCTTCATACCATGAAATATGTAAGTCATCTTTTGCAAATGAGACATCTTTGACTTTGGTGAAGGGTTTATCCCAATACAAGCGCTCAGCTTCTTTTCGCCAGTAGTCTTCATTCTTCTCTATCGACATTTGATACAGGCTCTGATAGCCAACTTTATCGATGTTTGGCACAAAATCACTGGTTGAATTAGAGGTAGTGTAGTTATTCTGGGCAGCTAAGCTCATGACAGGCTCCTTGAAGTCTATGTTACCGAGTAAGTAGATATAACTCTT
>NZ_LWFE01000058.1:0-6268 GCF_001635675.1 Oleiphilus sp. HI0061
ACCATGGACGAAACAGAATTAGGCGCAATTACCTTTTCTAGAAAGAAGCGCTTTCTTGAAGAAGAACTTTCCATTATCGAGCGCCTGGCTAGCACCTTGGTATTTCCTTTACGAAATGCAAAACTATATCAAGCAGCACTTCAATCAGCGCTTAGAGATGAGTTAACGGGTTGCGGCAATAAACGCGCACTTGATGCCAGCTTACACAGAGAGGCAGAGCTAGCGACACGTCACAACACCCCTCTTTCCGTTCTCATGCTTGATATTGATCATTTTAAACACGTCAACGATACATACGGACACCTAGCCGGTGATAGCGTCCTTCGCGACCTTGCTGCGACAATCAAAAAGTGCGCGCGTGGAAGTGATTTGTGTTTTCGCTACGGTGGCGAAGAGTTCGTATTAATTCTAGATGATACAGATGCCAATCAAGCTTTAAAAATTGCTGATCGAATCAGGCAGAGCGTAGAGCAACACACCTACCTATATAAGGGCAAAATTATCCCTGTAACCATTAGTGCTGGTACCTCGACCTTCATTCAAAGTGAAACCCTTGATAGCCTGAAAGAGCGAGCAGACAAGGCACTATATAGTGCAAAATTGAATGGTAGAAACCAGGCAGTTTCAAGCGAGCTAAATGACACCCTAACTACCTTGCCGATAAGTCACGCACATTAACAGCCACCAAAACCAACATCACGCTTTCTGAAGTAAAAATTTCGAAATTACACTTAGGAAACCCCTGTTATCCAGAGGTTTCGCTAAGGACTCTAGACCAGCCTCAATTGTATTAGCAGGGATTCGGCCGCGACGATCATTCATTAAGGCTTCAGAGTATTCACAAGTCCATTCCGGGTGCCCTTGGATACTAATCAAGGAATCACTCCATTGAACGGCAAAGTATGGACAAAAATCACTTGTCGCTAGAAGCTTGGATTCTTGCGGTATATTCTGGACTTGATCTTGATGGCTAACAATCATATTAAGGGCATTTCCCTCAAAGCCTAAGTCATAGGCGCACTTGGTTAATTCATTACTTGAAACACCTACACCCCAACCTTTAGAAGATTTCTCAACCGAACAATTCTTTGCTAAAGCCATGATCTGATGACCAAAGCAGATTCCAAACACAGGTATCGATACTCGATCCAGACATTGCACAAACTCTACTAATTTACTTATCCAGAACTCATTATCGTAGACACTGGCTTTGCTCCCAGTGATCACATAAAAACGAAAATCCTGTATCTGTTTAGGATATTCACCTTTACGCACATCATAAGTAAAAAACTCTAAGCTATGCGAGACCTGCGTAAAGCAATCTTCAACCATACCCGGATAGTTTCCGAAGTCGGTCCGGAACTTATCTAGCACGTCATCACACTGCAAAATGGCGACTTTATAGTTATCCATTATGCAGCCTACGCCCCTTCCCCAGGCGTTTCATTTACGCCTTGAATGGCATTTCCGATCAAGCGCGCATAATCAGCTGACGACAGCTGGATAGGGTTGCCACCAGCTGAAGGATCTTCAACAGACATGGCAGCTAATTTTTGTACATCGCCTAAGTTGATACCGATTTCATCTAAGGTACGTGGTATACCAAGGTCTGCTCGAAGTTGGTGGACCCAAGAAATAAACGAGTCTGCGGAACCTCCGTCTAGGTCAAGATATCTCGCGGCGCGCCCGAGCTTTGTTTTGATTTCACTATAATTCTCTTCGAGGACATAAGGCATCAAAATAGCATTTAGAAGACCATGATGCGCACCATATGTTGCACCTATAGAATGTGCGATAGCATGCATCGCTCCCAAACCTTTCTGGAACGCTGCAGCCCCCATACTTGAAGCAACCAGCATATGCATCCGCGCTTCTAGGTTATCGCCATTTTCGTATGCAAGCTGGAGATTTTCTTTAATCAGGCGCATACCTTCAAGCGCAATACCCTCAGCCATCGGGTGGTAAGAAGGTGAGCAAAAAGCTTCAAGGCAATGTGATAAGGCATCCAAGCCCGTTGCAGCGGTAATTTTAGCTGGCAAACCTGTCGTTACGTTGGGGTCCAATATCACTAGCACTGGTAGCATCTTTGGGTGGAATATAATCTTCTTTAGGTGTTTTTCTGAATCAGTAATGACAGAAGCACGACCAACCTCTGAACCTGTTCCAGCTGTTGTAGGAATTGCAATAACAGGTGCAACACCCTCCTCCTTTACCTTGCACCAGTTATCGCCAACATCCTCAAACTCCCAAATAGGTAGCTCTTGCCCAACCATTAAAGCAATTGCTTTTGCTGCATCAAGTGCTGAGCCACCACCAAAAGCGATTACTGAGTCATGCTTTGAGCGTTTAAACTGCTCAACACCGCGGCACACATCTTCTTGATTCGGGTTGGCTGATACCTGATCATAAACATCAAACTTAATGTTTGCGCGCTCAAGTGTCTGCTTGAGTTCATCACAAATAGGTAAGCTCGAAAGACCGGGATCCGTCACGATTAAAGGATGTTCAAATCCCTTTTCCTGGCACTGAGTAGCGAGCTCAGCCAAACGACCGGCGCCCGAAATAATCTGATTCGGGTAGTTCCAGTTCCCCTCCAATATATGCATAGTCAATTACTCTCAAATAGATTTTATATGGTAAGACTTTAGTTGGATGTAATTATCAAAGCCGTGCACAGACAAAGAGTAACCACGCCCGGTATTTTTCACTCCTGTCCACACCAATTCGGGATCTAGAAAATCACAGCGATTAACAAAAAAAGTACCCGTCTCAATCTTTTCGCCTAGCGCAGTCGCAGCCTCTAGGTCATTGCTATAAATAGCTGCACTCAATCCCAGGTCACTGTCGTTCATAAGCTTTATTGCTTCTTCATCGGAGCTAACAGCCATTATCCCCACAACAGGACCAAAGGTCTCATCACGCATTACTGACATCGAGTGATCAACATTCGTCAGCACTTGAGGTGCTAGATAGGCCGTACCATTCTGATCAAGAGGGAAATTTGTGACGTCGATATTGGCTTTGGCACCTGAATCAATTGCGCCTTGAATCTGTTTGCGTATTCTTGCTGCCGCCGAAGCATTGACTACCGGACCAAGCGTCGTTGCCTGATCATTTGAGCAACCCAGGACATACTCCCGAGTAAGCTCTACAAAGCGCTCGACATACGCACTATAAATTGACTGATGAACATAAATCCGTTCGAGCCCACAACACGACTGACCGGAATTAAAGAAAGCCCCATCTACAGTTGATTCAACTGCATATTCAAGGTCAGCATCACTACGAATATAGGCCGGATCCTTGCCCCCTAACTCAAGCGTTAGGTTAATAAACCTACCTGCACATGCTTTTTCAATATCTTTACCGGCCTCGACAGAACCAGTAAAGGTCACAGCCTTTATGGAAGGTTGCTCCAGCATAGTCTTGGCTGTGTCATGACTCATATGAAGGCATTGTAACACGCCCTGAGGAAGACCCGCGTCGGCAAAAGCCTCTACAATACGTTCACCGCACAAAGGTGTTTGGGCTGAATGCTTTAGGATCACCGAGTTACCAGCTAATAAAGCTGGAATAATAGAGTTGATCGGTGTGTGTAGAGGGTAATTCCATGGCGCTAGAACTGCTACCGTTCCAACCGGACACTTTTTAATGAAGCGCTTAAACCCAGGCTTATCGTCAACCTCGTTTGACGCAAGGCATCGATCAGATATTGAGATCATATGACGGGCGCGTGCTGCAAAACTGGAAACTTCGCCTTCTGCATATCGTATCGGTCGTCCCATTTGCCAACATAGCTCTTCAGCTATAAGCTCTTTTTTTTCTTCAAAGCACTCTACAGCTAACGAACAAATGTGCTTCTTTTTTTCCAAGGGTACCAAAGCCCAGTCATCTTGCGCTTTATCTGCAAGCAACACCGCTTCAAGCATCTGCTCTTCGCCAACCAACTCTCTTTGAACATATAGAGAGCCATCAATTGGCGAATAGGTTTTCAGTTTTCTAGCCATAATATGTCTTCTAGTTAAATAATCTCGAAATACCGGTCCATTTCCCAGTCACTAATGTGCTTGCGAAACTCTCGCTCTTCCCATTCTCGGCTCGATGCAAAATGCTCTACAAAGGCATCGCCAAATAGGCCTCTCGCCTCTTTAGACTCCTTTAGAGCTTGCGCCGCCTCCCAAAGTGTTGAAGGAAGCTTTAATGCGCTGGGATGCGTTTGTGAATAAGCATCACCTACAACCATTGGTGTCGGTTCAAGTTTGTGCTCGATACCATACAAACCTGAAGCAAGCGCCGCTGCCAAAGTTAAATACGGGTTACCATCTGCCGAGCCTAAACGATACTCGACTCTCTGCGACTTCGCTGAACCAGGTATAACGCGAAGCGAGCAAGTACGATTCTCAACGCCCCATGTAGCATCGGTTGGCGCCCAGAAGCCAGGAATTAGTCGCGTATAACTATTAACCGTTGGCGCAATCAATGACAAGAACTTTGGCATCAATAACTGCTGACCCGCAACGAAATGCCTTTGAGTATCACTCATCGAATAATCTTTACTTTGATCAAAAAAGACTGACTCATTTGTCTTCGCATCGTTTAAGGAAATATGAATATGGCCGCTTTGGCCTGGGTAGTCGGCCGACCACTTAGCCATAAAGGTCGCCATCAATTGATTTTTTTGGGCCAATACTTTAATGAAAGTTTTAAATAGCGATGCTTTATCGGCGGCATTTTGTGCGGTATCAACAGCTATCGCAGCCTCAAGAACACCTGGCCCGGTTTCTGTATGTAGACCTTCAATCGGAAAATCCATTTCTTCCGCAAGCCCAAGAATTTGTGCATATAAGTCGTGATGGACGCTTCCCCTTAAAACAGAGTAACCAAAGTTATCCGGCGTAAAAGGCTCAAGGTTTCGAAAACCTTTTTCTCTTACGCTTTTTGGGGTTTCGTTAAATAGAAAGAATTCATACTCTAGCGCTGCATTGGCAGAAAAGCCCATTGAGTCTGCTTTTTGTAATATCCTATTCAAAAGATTGCGCGGACAGAGAGCTGCTGCGGCACCTACGAATTCACAAATAAAAAGTAAAGTATCTTGCTCAAAAGGAATCTCCCTACAGCTTTCGGGAATAATTCGTACAGAGGCATCTGGGTAGGCTGTATGCCAGCCAGTGTAACTGACATTGTCGTATAACTGATCTTTCGAGTCCCAGCCCAAAACAACATCGCAAAAACCAAAACCCTTGTCGAGCCCAGCAAAGAACTTATCTTTGCTCATATATTTACCGCGCATCACGCCGTCTATATCGAAAAGACCAACTTTGACATGCTTTATTCCACGAAGATTTACAATATGCTTCGCATCTTCAATCGTTTTTACAGATCTGGCTTCCATCATATTATCCAAATATTTTTATTTTATAATCGCATCTAGCCTTAAGTTTAGGTTAGAAATGTTACATGCGCATAAAACTGCAGTGCATTAATAAAAACTAAGAGGAAATTACTAACAATGCGAGATAAGTGGGAGCTCGCTAAGCAATTAGAAATCGCTAGAATTGGGCTTCTATTTTAAAGGTGCTGCTAAGTTTTGAATCAGGATAAACTGGGTCATTTGAGCCGCTTTTGCTGGCATAGCTAAGCGCAAGAGATAACTGAACATAGTCATTAAAGTCATACTCAGATGCCAGATTCAACACAAATAGCTCAGAGACAGTAGACCAAGCCCCAAGCACACTCAAGCCGAGCACATCATTAAAGTACTCCTTGCTCCATGAAACATTCCAGATCTCGTTATAGATGGTACGATTCGTATCTTGCTCTAGACTTTTAAAACGCCATACACCAGCATTCACTTGATGATTAGCGGCACTTAGATATTCAAAACCTAGCGCAATTTCAAGCCTGTCTTCTAAGTTTTCAGGCCGACCACTCAGCGCATAAACCGAAGAGAGTTGATTTGTTTTATAGGCCAAATCAAGCTCGTACATAATGCTTCCCCGATTGATACCCAGCGAAAGCCCATAGAGTTCGTAACGCTGACTATAAGGTGTGCTTTGAAAAGTATTCCTATCGATTAGTATGGAGAACTGATTAGCATACAGGCGGGCATAGCTTAACGAGAGATCAAAAGCCTGCTTAGCCAAACTTAAACGCCCTCCCCATTCGTCGCCCACCCCTGATCTGGCAATACTTTCTAATTCGCTTTCGAAATGAGAGAAACGATTCAACAGAGCATCTTCTTGATAGAACAGCTCAGCTGTAAGATCGT
>NZ_LWFE01000059.1:0-820 GCF_001635675.1 Oleiphilus sp. HI0061
CCAATGCAGCAGCACCATCCTGGCTAACCGTTTTCGCAGCCGGGACCACACACTCTCGAGCTTCTGCTTTTTGCTCTAGCGGAACACTATCTTCCAAGTCCAGAATATAAGCATCAGCACCACGCGTATGCGCTTTGGCGACGAATTTCTCAATGTGCACAGGGATAAACAAGGCCGTACGCCAGCCTGGGTAGTCTAATTTCTTCATTTTATTCTCGCTCACGAATCCTTAGGCCAAACTTGCTTTAATTGTCATACAAGTAAAACCATCATTATCAGCAGACCATAGGGATAAATCATCGCCATCCCGCTTACCAGACACGGTAAACACCGAGGTATCAAACGTCGGTCTAACCGCTCGGAACTTGAAGGTTTTCAAAGATTTATCGGCAATATTATGACGTTTAAGTTCTAACAATAAAGTCACCAGCAATGGCCCATGAACAACCAAGGCAGGATACAGCTCTTCGTTTACCGCGTAGTCGCGATCATAATGAATACGATGGCCGTTATAAGTCAGCGCCGAGTAGCGGTATAGCAACACTGGGTTTGGCGTGATTTCTTGCGAAAAATCGGCTTCAGAAAGCGCAGGCTTGCCTGGTGGCAACTCAGCTCTTTCTGTTGGTTGCTCCCGGTAAACAATATTCTGTACCTGGCTGATACACAGCTCACCCGCTTGTGAAATATCATGGCGAACATTAACGAAAACCAACACGCCGGTACTACCCGTTTTAAGTTCAACAGATTCAATCGTCGATAATCGAGAGGCCGGCTGGCCAATAATCAAAGCCTTATGACACTCAACCTCACCGGCCGCCCA
>NZ_LWFE01000060.1:0-659 GCF_001635675.1 Oleiphilus sp. HI0061
GGATAATGTTTATATCATGACGCAAACCGGAGATGAGGTCTTGGATTTCGCACAGGCTTTAGCATGTCTGCCTAAGGCTAAACTCTGGGTTCAGGCCGGTGGTGATCATGCATTTTGTGATTTTGAAAAGGTTTTGCCTTCCCTGCAATACTTTCTTTTATAGTCAGCGAATCGTCGCTATTTATGCCTTATAAAATAATTGGTGGTTTTTTCCCCAGTCAATCAGGTAAAATGCCGCTCTAATTTTACTCTATTTATTCCTAACTTCTCGGAGAATGCTCTTGGGCTCAAAAACCGCATTATATGAGGTGCATCAGGATTCCGGTGCCAAGATAGTAGATTTTGGTGGCTGGGACATGCCTTTGCATTATGGCTCTCAAATTGAAGAGCATAAAATTGTGCGCCAAAGCGCGGGTATGTTCGATGTGTCGCACATGACAATTGTTGATGTACAGGGTAAAGACTCTCGTGACTATCTTCGTTATTTGTTAGCGAACGATGTCGACAAGCTGCAAGAAACAGGCAAAGCACTCTATAGTGGCATGTTGGATGAGAAGGGTGGTGTGATCGACGACCTGATTGCTTATCGTATGCCTAAAGACTATCGCCTAGTGGTTAATTGCGGTACGCGAGAAAAAGACCTGGCTTGGATGAACAAG
>NZ_LWFE01000061.1:0-798 GCF_001635675.1 Oleiphilus sp. HI0061
CATAATGTGAGTTAAAAGGCCCCCTTCAAAATTGCTGGAACCAAGAATTTGGCGTAGATACCACTGTCCCTTTGTCTCTGCCTCCATTTCCTTTTCAGTGAAGGTGAAATTGCCATCAGGTAGATGACCGCAGTAAATAACAGCAAAAGCCCACACGTTTCTAATTACTTGGGCGCTTACATTTCCGGCAAGAACCTTTGGTGCTAGTGGCCCGGCAAGTGCGGGGTAGAAGACATACTCCTTGAGGCCTTTCTTGCTTGCTTTGGCGACAAATTCTTTAAGTTCCTGAAATACTTCCGGAAGAGGCAGTAGGTCATCGTGTTCTGCCTGACGTAACCATTTTGGTAGCAAGTACTGAGTAAGCTGAAGATCATACAGGCTTACCGAAAACTCAAATGCCAATGCATTGGCGACATTGAATGGAACCTGTAGCAAGTGAATCGGTTTCCATTCAATATCTTCAGAAAAACGGTATAGACCAAAGCCGTAATCGGTATCTTTACCTATTACGTTGGTATATGCGTGGTGGTGATGGTTATGTGCTCGTTTCCAGTTTTTAGCGGTGCCAGTCATCGTCCACTCATAGTCAGAGTTATACGTTTCATCGCCCATGAAATCATATTGACCGTGAATAACGTTGTGGCCTATCTCCATATTTTCGAGAATATGTGCTGCGCTCAAGCTGGCGACACCCAGGGCCCAGCTAACCGGTTCGATACTAAAATGAATCAATAGGCGACCTGATATTTCCAAATAACGCTGTATGTCGACAATTTGTTGAAAATAGTCGATATCTTC